>JAPUHG010000281.1 GCA_027297845.1 Gammaproteobacteria bacterium
GGCGGCGGAGCTGCGTACGATCGAGGATCTCTGTCAGCGGGATCGCAGCCTTCCCCGCTATGCGCCAAGGACGCTGGATCTCGATTTGCTCCTGTCTGGAGATGCCGTACTCAGCGATGCCGGCCTGGTGCTGCCGCGACCGGAAATTCTGCAGCGATCCTACATACTCAAGCCTATGGCCGATCTGCGGCCGGACATGCTGCATCCATCCGCGCAGCTAAGTTTTGCCAAACTGTGGCAATGCTTCGATGCCGCCAGCCATCCCCTGCACCTGGTGAACCTGGCGCTGTGAGATCGTCGACCTACCCGCACATTTGGCCAGGGCGGCTACCGCCAAGGCCGAATACGCGCCGCCGCAGTAGAATAATCCTAAGTCTGACAGACTCCTAGACAAGGCTGCGGCCGCCATCCACCGCGATAACCTGCCCGGTGATATAGCCGGCGTCGGTCGCCAGAAAAACTGCCAGGCTGGCTATATCGCTCACCTCGCCGGTTCTCCCCAATGGTGTTTGCGAGATAATCGCGTCCTTCTCTTTGGCGGGCATGCCCTGGGTCGGCCACAGGATGGCACCGGGGGCGATTCCATTGACCCGGATTTCCGGCGCAAGATCCAGGGCGAGCGACCGGGTCAGCATCGACAGTCCGGCTTTGGCGATGCAATAAACCGAATGCCCGGCCAGCGGTTTTTCGGCATGTATATCCAGGATATTGAGGATCAGACCGTTGCTTTCTTTTAGTAGAGGACGGAAGGCCTGGCTCAGGAATAGCGGTGCGCGCAGATTGCTGCCGACCAGGCGATCCCAGTCGTCCTGACTAACCGAGCCGAGTGGTGTGGCGAAAAAATCTGCTGCATTGTTGACCAGAACGTCCAACCGTCCTGAATGATTCCTAACCTTTTCCAGCAACGCCGCCGGTGCTTGCGGGTCTTGCAGATCGGCTCGGATCGCAACGGCGGACTTATTGCGGATGGCGTTAAGTTCGCCGGTCAGTTGCTGCGCCGGTACCTCGGAATTGCGGTAATGGATGAATACCATTGCACCGGCGTCATGGCATTCGCGAGCTATCGATGCCCCGATACGCGTTGCGCCGCCGGTAACCAGTACCGTTTTGTTTTCCAGGCCTGCCTGCATGTTTTAATCCATTGTTCAGCGCTGGGGCCAGAGTGCAAAGGTATCACTGCGCAGCGGCCAGGTGGATGATTACGCTACAATTCCTGGTTGTTTGCAGCTAATGCATGTGAGTTTGCCCGAACCAAGAAGACAGGACCATGAACATGAGTGACCCCCGATTACCGGTACCGCCGAAGGACGCACAGGCCGTGAGCCAGGCGCTCGCTGCGGCGTTACGCAAGGAAATCAGGGCCACCGGCGATTTGAGCTTTGCCCGCTACATGGAGCTGGCATTGTATGAGCCCGGGCTGGGTTATTACAGCGCGGGCGCCAGAAAATTCGGCGAGGGCGGGGATTTTGTCACTGCGCCGGAGATCTCGCCTCTGTTTTCGCGCTGCCTGGCCCGGCAATGCGCGCAGATTCTTGCCGCGATCGATGGTGACCAGAAAAGTACCATACTCGAGTTGGGCGCCGGCAGTGGCGTGATGGCTGCCGATATGCTGGCGGAGCTGGCAACCATGGATTGCCTGCCTGACCGTTATCTTATTCTGGAAGTCAGCGCCGACCTGAGGGATCGGCAGCAAGCGAAGCTGGCGACCGATATGCCCGAGTATTTCCCGCGCATCGACTGGTTGGTGAATCTACCCGCCGAGCCGATCCATGGCTGCATCGTCGCCAATGAGGTCCTCGATGCCTTGCCGGTCGAGCGTTTTGTAATCGCGGATGAAGGGCTGCAACAGCTGATGGTTGGGCTCGAAGGTGACCGCTTTTGCCTGCAATCGCGGGAAATGCCGGTCGATCTCGCCAGCCGGCTTACGCAATGCCTGCGCCGACCGGTTACCGATTTTCCCGGCGGCTATGCCTCTGAGTTTTGCCCGCTGCTGCCATCATGGACGACGGCGATTGCATCCTGCCTGGCCAGGGGGATGCTGCTGTTTACGGATTATGGCCTGACCCGTGCTGACTACTATCACCCGGAGCGCGCCAGCGGTACGTTAATGTGCCATTACCGGCAGCGGGCGCACGATGATGTTTTTTTCTGGCCGGGGCTGCAGGATATTACCGCCTGGGTTGAGTTCTCTACGCTGGCCGAAGCCGCCGCAAAAGGCGGACTGGACCTGGCCGGATTCACGACCCAGGCGCACTGGCTGTTGGCGCTGGGTCTCGATGAGCTGGTGGCGCAGTCGGTTGGCAGCGGGCAAAAAGCCCAGGTGGAATTGGCGCAACAGGTAAAAACCCTTACCCTGCCCGGGGAAATGGGAGAGCGATTCAAAGCGATTGCCTTCGCCCGCGGACTTGATTTTGCCCTGCGCGGTTTCGCGATGCGTGATTTTAGTGACCGCCTTTAACGGACTCGTCAAGAAAGGAAGTTCAAGAGATGGATTTGTTGCACAGTGTTTGGCTGGCCCTGGTGCAGGGGCTGACCGAGTTTCTTCCCATATCGAGTTCGGGCCACCTGATCCTGCTGCCCAGGCTTTTTGGCTGGGCCGACCAGGGACTGGCATTCGATGTCGCCGTCCACCTGGGCACCCTGTGTGCGGTGGTCTGGTATTTCCATGTCGAGTTGAAACGCATGGCGCGCGCCTGGCTGCTGACTTTGTCCGGCGGAGAATTATCGGCCGAGGGCCGCCTGGCCTGGGGTGTATTACTCGGAACCATCCCGGTAGGAGTGGCAGGTCTTGTTGTTGCTGCTTATGCCAGTGATCTTCGCGACCCGATAATCATTGCGGGAGCAACCGCTGGTTTCGGCTTGCTGTTGTTGCTGGCCGATTTTGCGAGCAAGCCGGTACGGGATGAATATGGCATCGGTTTCCGCGCAGTCATGTTGATTGGCTTGGCCCAGGTTCTTGCCCTGATTCCCGGCACTTCCAGGTCGGGGATAACCATAACCGCCGGGCTGGCTCTTGGCATGAACCGCGAGGCAGCCGCGCGGTTTTCGTTTCTGTTGTCGATACCGGTGATAACGATTGCGGCAGGACTCGAACTATGGACCTTGCTGGGACAGGCCGGGGCGGTCGACTGGGTGGGGCTCGCCAGTGGATTCGTGGTCGCCTTTTTCAGCGCTTACCTGTCGATCCGCTGGTTCCTGTTGTTGCTCGAGCGCATCGGAATGCTGCCCTTTGTCATTTACCGACTGCTCCTGGCCGGTGTGATTTTTGCGGTTTTCTTGCCAGACTAATACCC
>JAPUHG010000282.1 GCA_027297845.1 Gammaproteobacteria bacterium
AGTCGCCCGAGCAGATCGGCGGGCGAACCGCTGGCCAGATTTATTCCCAGCAAATGCGGTGCGTGCGGCGTTGGCACCTCGAGTCCAAGGGCAGCAGCTCCTTTAGCGATTTTCGCACTGGTTAGCATCGTCGTCGCGGCGATATTTTCTATCCCCCAATCGAGTATTTGGCGCAAAGTCTCGATGACCACCGGCCATTCCTGGAACTTGGCGCGTGCGCCCGCATCGAAGCGCCGGGCACCTGCCTGATACTCGTCACGATAGTTCACCAGCGCGGAAAAATCCTCGCTGCCTATACGATTCAGCCAGTTTTCCTCAAGCGGCCTGCCCTGTTGCCACCTTGGAGCAACATACACAAAACCAAAACCATACGGACACAAAAGCCATTTGTAGGCTGCACAAAGAATAAAATCCGGATCCAGTTCCTCGATATCCACGCGCATGACACCGATCGACTGGGTCATATCCAGAACCAGTTTCGCGCCCATCGCGTGACAACGATTTGCTATAGGCGCCAGATCGATCAGCGAGCCATCGGTCCAGTGGACATTTGGCAACGCAACCACGGCGGCCGGTTCGTCGAGAGATTCCAGAATGGCCTCCGACCAGGTACGCCCCTCGGTCTTCTCAACATAATCGATGACCAGGTCCCGATCACGGGCAAGCGCGAGCCACGAATAAACATTTGAGGGAAACTGCTCCGCCAGCATGACGATGCGTTGCCCGGGATCCGGCCGCAGATTCCTTGCCACGATGGACGCGCCATAACTGACCGATGGCACAAGAGCGATATTTTCAGCGCTACAGCCAACCACATCGGCAAACAATCTGCGTGCTTTCTCCGGACCGTCAAAAAAATCAGCGGACAAGACGTTCCACGGATTTTGTTTGATTTTCGCGCCAGCCACCGCCGCCTGGCTGGCACTGTTTAGTTGGGGTCCGAGATAGGCGCAATTGAAATAGGCGATGTCCCTGGGGATCGAAAACAAATGCCGCTGGCTGGGAATAATGGTTTCTGACATATTTGGCAGGTTATTTTCTGATCACAATAGAAACGAGTGGGCGAATCATCAATTCGATAAAGCACATCTGTCTTTGGTCCGGGCCGCGAAATGTATCGACTGCCCTGATGTACAGCTTCGGACAGCGCCATGATACGCAGATTTTGGACGAACCGCTCTATGGTCATTACCTGCGCGCCAGCGGGGCAAAGCACCCCGGTCGCGATGAAGTTTTGGCAGCCATGGACACCGATGGCGATCGGGTTATGCGGCACCTCATCGATCAGCAGCGCAGCCTGCCGATCCTGTTCATGAAACAAATGGCACACCACCTTGTCGATATTGATTTTTCCTTCCTTGAAAAAACGACCAACATTCTACTGATCAGAGACCCGATTGAGATGTTGCCATCACTGGCTATCCAGTTACCAAAGGCCGAATTAGCCGATACGGGACTGGCCATCCAATGGGATTTGCTCAAACGTCTGAGAAAGCTTGGGCAACAACCAGTCATTCTCGACTCGCGAGAGCTGCTAAAGAATCCTCGTACGATCCTCACCGGGCTTTGCGAAAAGTTGGCTATTCCCTTTGCTCAAGACATGCTGAGCTGGTCACCGGGCCCACGAGCGGAGGATGGCGTGTGGGCCCGCCACTGGTACCATCGCGTTCATGAGTCGAACGGATTCTCGCCATACCGGCCAAAGACCGAACCATTTCCGGTCCACCTGGAGCCATTGCTTGCGCAATGCCAGCCCTATTATCGGCGGATGTTCGAGTTCGCCCTGACAGCGGATCAAGACAACGGAGGCAATCGATGAAAAAGCCCAAAATTCCCGACCAGCGAAACCTCGATATCCAAGTCTGGGTGGGTGATGGCCTGGTACCTCGCGAAAAGGCCTGTGTGTCGGTTTTTGACAGCGTGGTTCAAGGTGGTGACGCGGTCTGGGAAGGCTTGCGGGTATACCGGGGGCGCATCGGCGCGCTCGATGCCCATCTAGCCCGGCTTTTGGCTTCCGCCAAGGCCATGGCGTTCGCTCAGATTCCTGATCGTGAATGGGTGATCGAGGCCATATTTGCCACTCTCGAGGCCAACGGCATGACCGATGGAGCACATATCCGACTAACCCTGACCCGAGGTGCCAAAGTCACCTCGGGCATGAATCCGCACTTTAATCAGTCCGGACCCACCCTGATCGTTCTGGCCGAATGGAAGCCACCGGTTTACCCGGAGCCATTGAATCTTATTACGTCGGCAATCAGAAGAAACGGCCCGCAATTCGTGGACTCAAAAATTCACCACAACAACCTGATCAACAATATACTCGCGGCCATACAGGCAAATGTCGCGGGTGTTGACGCTGCCCTCATGCTGGATGATAGCGGCTTCGTTTCGGAAACCAATGACACGAATGTTTTTATGGTTCGAAATGACGCATTGTTTACTCCAACTGCGGATTCCTGTTTGCCGGGCATTACCCGCGCGCTGGTTCTGGAAATCGCCCGCCATGAAGACATCCCGTGCACGGAAAAAAACCTCTCACTGACAGATTTCTATACGGCCAATGAAGTGTTTACCACCGGTACCATGGGTGAACTAACCGCGGTACGCCAGATTGACGGCCGGACGATTGGGGAGAGCGCGCCAGGCCCGTTCACCCGAAAACTCCAGAAGCTTCACGGGCAGTGGATTTTGCGCGACGCGACTCCATTGCCATTCGCCTGAAAACATCGGCAATATCTGCGCACAGCAAAAAGCCCGCAAAGCGGGCTTTTCCCAGAACTGAACTGAAGTCCCTCGTTACAGTCCGGCGCCTCCCGCGGGATCGCCGGCGCCACCAATCTGAATATCCTGCATGGTTCGTCTTGCATCATCCTGCTCTCGCTGAATCTGCTCGATCGTGCGGCAAACCGTTCTTTTTCTGTGCGACCCGGTGATCTGAACCCTGCGGCAAATAATCTGGTTCCTTTCTTCTTCCTGGCTGTTATAGATCGCCACTTTTTCTTCCTTGCTCATTTGTTCTTTTTCTTCCGCAGTGAACGTGGCTGCTGCTGTGGGTGCCGCCGACTGGGCGGTCTTCACCAGGGCGGGCGTCGTACTGGCACCAGACGCGCATCCCATTATTGCTGCAGAAGCCAGGACCACCAATAAATACTGAGTTTTCATTCAAATTCTCCCAAAAAAATCAATTCCCGGTGGCATCACCACTGGCTCGAACGTCGTCATTATACGAAGATTTTCGTATAATTCAATGTATACTTTTTCCAGCGTTACTTGCTTTGGCCTGGTACAAGCGATGTTCACGAGTATCAGTATGCCGCCGATCTCTGCACAGCCTGGTTCCGGTCGCAAAAACGCAGCCTGAGACTATCTCGGCATTCGGGTCAATACTGAACTGAATAGTCCTGACTACACTCTGCTCGACAAGCTCACCATCTTGCATGAATGGCTCGAACCGCCAGGTAGCGATTGCCTTGTGCACCGCTTTGCTGAAAATCCGACCATTCAGAGATTCCAGGTCGTATATATCGTGAACGCGTCCGTTACGATCCACGGTGTAAGCCACCCTAACCCAGCCTTCGGTTCCCCGCAAACGGGCCTTTCGGGGAAACTTCGGTTGCTTCCCGGATAGCAGCCGCCCGCCGCTGACCTGCTGCAGATCGATCGGGGCCTGTTCTGCTGCAGATGGTACAGCGAGTTCAGGAGCTGGCGGCAGGTCAATCGGCGCAGCAGCTTCGGGCGTGCCTGCAGACGCTGCGGCCGGCACGATCTCAGTCTGCGCCGGCGGCTCTTCCTGACTTGCCTTCGGCACGGCCGGCAGATCCATCCCACCGGCTCGAACCGGCGCCACCCGGGTTGCCGCCGAGACCGTGGGAACAATCTCATCTGGAACCGCAGGTACTTCGCTTTCTACAACTTGCGGCCCCACCGTTTCGGTTGCCGCCACCGGTCCCGAAAATCCCGCGTTCGAGGCCGCTGGCTCCGTCAACGCGGGGGCCGGCGCAGAGACTGGAGACATTGCAACTGGCGCAGCAACAGCGACCGGAACATCCGGCTCACTGGCAGTGGTCAGAGCGTAGTGGGTCATTGTGAACATGCCAAGACCGGCTGCCATGACCAGAAAACCAACCATCCAGTGCAAAACGCCTTTTTGGGGCAGCGGAACGGCGGACAGTCGGTTAATGCGCGTCAGTAGCTGGCCACCGCTAGCGGCCATACCGATAGACGGTATCAGGCTTCTGAGTTCCTCCATCTCCGCCAACGCCCTTGCGTAGGCCAGGCTGTCACCTTTGAGCTCGACAACCAGTTCATCGCAACACAGTTCGCGTTCGTGGCGAACCTGCGAAGACAGCCAGCGTACCGCCGGGTGATAAAACAACACCGTTTCGACGAATATTTGCAACAGGTTGATCAGGTAATCCATGCGCCGGATGTGGGCGAACTCATGGGCCAGCAACATTTCCAGCTGTTGCGAACTCAGGCCCAGCAGCGCGCTCGAGGGGATCAGTACCACCGGCTTCAGCCAACCCAAAACCATCGGAACCGATGTCATGCCGGATTCGAGTACGCGGACGATGACACGAATGCCGAACAACTGATGCAGTGAATCAGCAACCTGCTGCCAGCGCGCTGGCAGCGGCCTGACTTTGTCGCGCACAAGCTGCCGTACCTGGCGCCACTCTCTGTACAACTTGCGGCTCATCACGGTCACTCCGGCGAGCCACCCGGCAACTGCCCACGGCGCCAATACATCAAACCAAAGGCCCAGCTCGCCAAACCAAGGTGTCGCAACCCCATACGCCGAAACCATTCCGGTAGCCAGCACCGAAATCGACCCCAAAGGATCGCTCGAACCGGTTTGCGGAAATGGCGCCTGGAACACAGACAAAAACGTAAGCACCGGCACCAGCAACATCAAAAACAGTGCTACTACGCCGAGGTTATACCGAATATTGGCTTTGCTGGCCTTGAGCGTCACGGATAGAAACGCATAGACGACGGCAATTATGACTCCCTGCCAGACGAAATGGAGCAAGGTCCAGCCAAGCGCGTTTACCACGGAATTCACAAAGAGGCCGGCGCCATTCATGACTGCTCCTCTTCGAGACGCTCGAGTAATGATCTGATTTCCGCCAGCTCGTCGGCGCTCGCGTGGCTATTGCCACCCAGGGCCTGCAATACGAGCTGTGAACGAGACCCGTCGAAAACATTATCAACCAGAAAACTGGTCATCTGTCGTTGGGTTTGATCCTGGCTGAGCTGCGCGGAAAACACATGCGCACGCTGCGAAGCATCCCTGACAACAAGACCTTTCCCATGCATGATCTGGAGAAATTTCAGGATGGTCGTATAACCGACTGTGCCGTTGCCACCCTGAGAATGCTCGTACACCTTGCGAACGGTGCTGGGACCCAAGACCCACAGGATCCTCAGGATCCCCAACTCGGCTATGGTTGGCCGCGGTAATTCACTGGCAGATGCGCCCATGTGCTTCTCCCCGCTGGTTTTGCCCAGCGCCCCTGATTATCCCTCGGCAGAGCTTCTGGACCTGGATTCTATGACCAGCGCAGCAGTATACACGTTCCACGAAAGCTTTCGTAGTCGCTGACCGTTGCCGTAAAACCGCGAGTTAATTAGGGAAGCTCTGATTTATTCATGAGCGAAGTAGATTGCGACCCAAAATGTTCAGATTCAAGGCGCGGATCGCACGTAATAGCGCGCTATTGCGAAGATTCGCAACGCGGAAGCTGGACATTTTTGGCGTAAGATACGAGCTCATGGATAGATCAGAGCTTCCTTAGATGAGCTGCTCCGCCTGGGCGAAGTAGGAGTGCAAATATTCCTCGAAACTGCCCTGGTCGCTGGCCTCGATTTCCTTTTGCCGCTCAATCGAGGCGGCTGCTTCTGCGGTCAGGAACTGAAGGCGCAAAGAATCTTCTTCCCCCAATCCCAAAAAGTAGTCTTTGTGCTGCTCCGATATGCGCTGGGCGATGGTAAAAAAGGACTCACCAGTTTTCTTCATCTCGGTCAGAATCACTGCTGACGGGATCCGCTCAGGATCGCGGATAGCATCGCGCTGAAGCTCGAGCGCGTCTTGATAAAGTGTTGATCCACTACCGTCGTCCAGCAGATCGGAAATGCCCACCAGCTGACCGCAGATTTCGTCCGCCCAATCCTGCAGTCGAACCTGCTCGCCATTTCTGCTCAGGCGCAGGCCAGGCTTTCGTCCCTGGCGCGCCACCAGCAACTGATTACTTTCCGTTTCCTGGATTTCCCGAGCCTCGAGCAAAGGACTGTCCTCGAGCAGACAATAGATCAGGAATGCCTCAATGAATCTCATCTGGTTTTGGTTGATGCCTGCCGGGTCAAGCAGGCTGACATCCAGCGCCCTTAGCTCCACATATTCCACACCCCGATGCTTTAACGCCCTGCTTGGCATTTCGCCCGAACGTACGATGCGCTTCGGTCGAACCAATCCGTAATATTCGTTCTCCACCTGCAAGATATTGGCGCTGATTTGCCGGTATTCGCCATCGACTTTTACCCCGATTTTCTGGAAAGCAGGAGTGGGTGTGGTAACCGCCTTGAGCAATGTTTTCACGTATCCATCGACGCCATCGAATGAAATATCCAGCCCGGCCTGGCTGCTGTTCTTGTAGCCCAGATCGCTCATCCGCAGCGAAGTGGCAAATGGCAGGTAGAGCGTACCCTTATCGAATTCTTCCAGGCCTGCCTGCTCCGCGCTTGCGAAACATCGACAGATTGCCGGCGAATTACCGAACAGATAAAGAATTAACCAGCCCATCCGCCTGACGTTTCTCAACAGGCGAAAATAAGACGCTGAGCGAAAATCCTGACTTCGGCTGGTGTCTTTTTCCAACTCCTGATAGTGATCCCAGAATTCCTCAGGCAGGGAGAAATTAAAATGCACTCCGGAAATTGTCTGCATCATCCGACCATATCGGTGGCCCAGGCCCAGGCGATAGATCGTCTTCATTTTAGCTACGTTCGATTCGCCGTACCGCGCTACCGGTATCGCGTCTTCACTTTCGAGCAAACAGGGCATGCTGGCCGCCCACAGCAATTCATCACCAACATGCCGATAAACGAATTGGTGGATATCGCACAAAAACTGCAGGGTCTCCCAGGTCGAGGTAAAAGCGGGCGTAACAAACTCCAGCAATGCTTCTGAGAAGTCAGTGGTTATGTACCGATTGGTCAGCGCTGAACCGAGTGCCAGCGGGTGGCGAGTCCTTGCCAGGTCACCACCTCCGGTTACCCGCAACGCCTCTTTCTCGACACCTTTGCGGCAGCGTTGCAGGACCGGTGTCAGCCCCGCATCCGCCAGCATCTGCAGACGC
Organism: Gammaproteobacteria bacterium; assembly: GCA_027297845.1. Lineage (GTDB taxonomy): Bacteria > Pseudomonadota > Gammaproteobacteria > Steroidobacterales > MnTg04 > MnTg04. The sequence continues at coordinate 7,362 of JAPUHG010000282.1, forward strand.
TGCTCCACCAGCTGGCTCAAGCCACAAACTCCGGCAGCAATGACAGCGGCAAAATACTCATCAGAAGGGTATGCGCCTCGTGAATATGTCTTTGTACATGACGAAGTCACCCGCCAGGCTGTACCAAGGGTACTTGAAGGTCGCCGGCCTGTTTTTCTCGAACACATAATGTCCAATCCAAGCACAGCCATAACCAAAAACCGGCATCAGCCATAGAAGTGCAAAACGAGCTTCGAGCAAGGCGTAGACAAAAACGATAATCACCAGGCTGGTGCCCAGAAAATGCAGTCGCCGACAGGTTCTGTTGCTGTGCTGGCTGAGATAGAACGGGTAAAACTCCGCGAAACTGTTGTATCTATTTGCCATAATCTGTCCCTCGATGTGCCCGCCGACCCATTGTATCCGCAGTGCCGACTGCCCGGTAGCGCAAATATGGACCGGCGTACAGACTGACGCCTCAGGATTGTGACCCGCAACACATTGAAAACCGGGGGTTTTCAATAAACTGGTCAGGATTTTGAGCTACAAAGGCGCAGTTGTGCCAGTGGACAAGCAACTAAAAAAGACCAGCGATAATGCTTTGGAAACACCAGCGGTATCCGATGCCGACCTGGTGATCGCCATACGCGAAAATCAATTTGTCGTTCATTATCAGCCGAAAATCGATACACGGACGTTGGAATTCGTTTCGGTAGAGGCCCTGGTTCGCTGGAATCACCCCATACTCGGTGAGGTTATTCCTGACAAGTTTATCCCGCTGGCCGAGCAAAGCGATCACATACATGGGATCACCGATATCGTGCTGAGAACCGCGCTCGAGCAAAGCGCCCAGTGGCGGGAACTGGGGCTCGATCTGCGCACGTCGATCAATATTTCCGGTGCATCGCTCGAAGATCCGGATCTTCCCGAACAGATTTACAATATTAGCCGTAGTTTCGATGTCCCTGCGGACAAGGTCGTATTGGAAATCACCGAGACCTGGCAGAGCCAGGACATTGCTGCGACTACGCTGATCCTGAATGGCCTGGTGGAGAAGGGTTTTGGACTCGCGCTGGATGACGTGGGCACAGGCCATTCAAACTTTGCCAAACTGGATGGCATGCCATACAGCGAGATGAAGCTGGATAAGACCCATATACACAGCGCGACGGTCGATGAAGAAACCCGTCAGTTCATTTCCATGTGCGTCGAACTGGGCCACGAGATGGGCATGTATGTCGTTGCCGAAGGCATAGAACGGCAGGATCAGTGGGAAATGATGTCGGCAATGGGTTGCGACGAAGGGCAGGGTTATTTCATCGCCCGGCCTATGCCCGGCGATCAAATTCAAGGCTGGCTGAAGCGCTGGAACACTTACCTGGGCCTGGCCGAAAATCACCAAAGAGAAAGCGGCCCGAAGGTCAACCTAGATGAAATGACCGGCACTTTTCACCGGCTTAACAGCATCTTCCCCACCAAGCTCGACATATAGCCTGAATATCGCCAGACATTCAGCCACCGGCCATTGGCTCGGCGGTCTCATTTTAATGGTACTGATTTGAAGAAAAGCTTGACTTATGTCCTGAACTTACTTATAAGTAAGTAACTTTAGGAGTGCAACGATGACCACACCCCGTACCTCAACCCGCGAACACATACTCAAAAGAGCAACCATGCTGTTCCAGGGCAGGGGTTATAACGGCTTTAGTTTCAAGGATATTTCTGTCCCGATGGGAATCAAGAACGCTGCCATCCACTATCATTTTGCCACCAAATCGGATCTTTGTACTGCCGTTATCGAGCGCTACAGCGAGCTGCTCAAATCAGAGACCGGGGATTTCATGAAGCACGGCGGTTCGGCCAGGCATCAATTGGAAGCCTACCTGGCCTTTGTTCGCCATGAAATTCTGGATGCGCGCTGCATGTGCCCATTAACCAACGTCGCAGTAGCAATGGATACATTGCCGGATGAGATCCAGGCAAAAGCAACCGCATTGAGTATCGATCTTCTTGCCTACCTGACCCGGGTAATGGAAGTTGGCCGGGAACAGGATGAATTCCAGTTCAACAGCACTGCAGAGCAAAAGGCGCTGTCCGTGAAAGCCACTTTGCAAGGTGCGGGGCAACTGGCCCGATTGATGGGACCCCAGGTTGTCGACCAGGTTATCGATCAGATTCGCCGCGATCTGGGGCTTTGATTTTTTTTGTCTTATTAACTTACCTATTAGTAAGTAATTTTGGGAGAGTAACAATGTATAACACACAAACTGAAAATTTGACTGGATTGGGCGAACTGGCCGCCCCTGCCAGGACATCGCTAATTCGTTTATTCCCCGGCGCTTGGGAAATCTGGTCTGTGCTCGCTGGCGGCATTACCGCCGCCGGCATTGCTTCCTTCCTTGCGAACTGGGCAGTCACCGAGCAAACGCAGATTTTGTCAGCGCTGTCGTTTGCCGGCGCGCTGGTCTGGATTTACGGCATCCTGTTAGCCGACAACGGCAGAAAAGCGATGTTTCGCCTGGGTCTGCTGGTTAGCATCATGGTATTCGCGGCCAGCGGAAACACCGATTTGCTTGCAGCGAGTTTTCTGATTCATGCGCTGGCAGCAGCACAGTTATCATCGGAAGTGTCCCTGCGGCAGGACAAACTGGCGTTGCTCGGATGGACCGGGGCAACCCTGGCGATGGCCGTGATTACCCTGATCGCACTTGTTTGAGGATCTGACCGGCCTGTTTCACCAGGGCCGGCCGAGGATTGACCGGAAGGAGAAAAAAAAGGCGCCGCGGAGGGGGAAGCTAGCCGCGGCGCCAGAGCGAAATACAGTGTACCTGGAGTTGTTCCGTTTTCAGCCGAAAGCAACCTGTTCCATTTCGTAACCCAGTACTTTGCCGGTTTCAGGGTCGGTGATTGGCCGCCCTTTTCTGAAACAACCCGTCGTGGGCCAACGTTTCAGGTAATCGACATCTGATTCCACCTCTTGCAGCTCGATCTTGCCGTTCGATCGTCTCAAAAGAAGCGTGGCGGTCGAGGTAAAATCATCGTCAGATGATTCGAAATCCGTATCCGGCAGCAGTAATCCAATGACTTCGGCATCCATTACTATCTCCAGTGATCAATCCATTAACCTGCTGGATTATGTGCAATCATCGTGCCAAAACTTCTTTTATGTTAAATAACAATGGCTTAACGAATTCTCGATGACAAAGCGGGTGACCAATATAGTCACAGTCTGACAATCGGGACCTGGGCAGACGCGGGCAGCGTCACTTGCAGGTCACTTTTTCCCAAGAAACAGCCTCGCTGCCGATTTTTTCCCCTCACACAAGGCGAGGTGGCCGGCTTTTTGCCATTCCGGCGACCAGCGCGCTGGGGCCTGGCTGGCTACCAAGCTACAAATAATGTCGGATATTGGGCAGATACTTCTCCCAGGATCCTGTGTTGATCACCACCACACGATCGCCCGGGCGGATATGTTGCTCGTCCACCAGTCTGGGTATCGCCGCCACGCAGGCGGCACCTTCCGGACATATCCACCAGCCGGTATCCTTGAAGACCCGGCCCAGCGTCGCGCCGATTTCAGCTTCCGCTACCGCCAGCGCCGTGCCCTGGCTTTCTCGAATGATGCGCAGAACTTCAAAATGACCAATACCGCCAGGCACATTGAGTCCGAATGCGATGGTGTCTCCAGCCTCTACCGCTTCGCTGTCCTGACGTCCCGCTTCGAATGCCTGCACCAGCGGGGCCGTCGCCTCGCTCTGCACGGCGATAATCCGTGGCAGCGGACCATCGGTCAGACCCAGGACGCGTAACTCGCTGAACGCTTTCCACATGCCCAGTATCCCGGTCCCGCCACCAGTCGGATACACAATGACATCCGGCATCCGCCAGGCTCCATCGTTAAATGGTATGGCGGGCTCGGCCAGCTCCAGCCCGAGAGTTTTCTTGCCATCGATACGCCAACCCGGCTCTTGAAAAGTCGCGACTGAGAAATAACCTTGCGTCAGGTATTTCTCCTTGATCAGCTCACCCGCCTCGCGGATCGTGCCCTGCACCACATCCAGACTGATCCCGGGATAGAGCCGAGTATAGGCAGCCACTTTTCCCAATATCGGCAGCGGGGTGTTATCCGGCATTGCGATCGCAGCGGACAAACCAGCCTGCGCCGCATACTCCGCCAGCGAGTCGCCAGCGTTGCCCTGAGTGGGAACCGCAAGCTTCTCAAGCCCGAACTTTCGTGCCATTGAAACCACCATGGCCATTCCGCGATCCTTGAAACTACCGGTCGGGTTAGCGCCAAAACCGGGTGCCGGACGACCCTCGTCTTTCAGCCACAATTCGAAACCATGTTTTTTCGCCGGTTCGTAGTCAGACCAAGGATAAATTGGTGTGTATCCTTCGCCCAGGCTAAAAATGCTGCGGGCGTCATTTTCATCGGCCGGGTCCAGTGCCATCAGATGGCCGAATCGCCACATGTTTTTCCGCTCCGGGTTGTAACCGATATCGCCCGAACCACTATTTTTGAGGGCATCCAGATCGAAACAGATCTGCACCGGGAGATTATCCTCCGGACACAGGTTCATGACTTCATCGGCGGGATATTCTCTACCGCAACCCAGGCAACGCAGGTGGGTAACAAAACTCATGATATTTCCTTGCTCTACTTGGCAATCCGATACTGGATTCCGTATCCCAATGTGCGCACAATGCCACGATGAGTAAACGGGACACCAGTCCCGATCCAGGATAGACAGACAATCACAGGGAGTATGACGATGGCCAGTAAATTCCGTCGCTTTATGGATAGCACTTCAGAATCCACTACCTTGCTCGGCGAAGGGACCCGATTCGTCGGTCGGTTTGGTGGCCGTGGCCATTTTGTTGTTTGTGGAGAGGTGGAAGGCGATTGCGAAATCGAAGGCTCACTGACCATAGCCGTCGATGGAAGCTGGAACGGAACCATACGCGCTGAAAATGTGGTAATCGCCGGACAGGTAAACGGAGAGGTTACAGCAACCGGGCAGCTTGAAGTCGCCGCCAGCGCCAGGGTTACCGGCAGCCTGACAGGTTCCTCGATCGCGATCGCCGAGGGGGCGATAATCGAAGGTGGCGTGAACGTCAGCGGCAACAGCGAGCCCATCGCATTTAACGAAAAACGCTCCGAAACCGAATCGGATTCGGAATAAGGCTTGAGCCCTGAATGCATCTGAACTGGTGGCTCGCGTATGTGACAACCGTATTGATCCTGATGAGCACACCGGGACCCAGTCATGTTCTGATGCTGTCGAACAGTCTGACCCACGGATTCGGCAAATCCCTTGCGACACTGGCCGGCGATCTGACTGCAAATATGTTGCAAATGCTGGTTGCCGCTGCCGGGCTGGTCACGGTGGTTCAGGCTTCCCCTTCGTTTTTTATGTATGTGAAGTGGGGCGGCGTTGCCTACCTGATTTACCTGGGCATCAGATTGTTTTTGAAATCCCAGCCCATTACCGATCAACAGCGACCTGCCGGGACCGGGGCCGGGCGTTCCAGGCAAGCACTCTATTGGCAGGGGTTTCTTACGTCGGCGACCAATCCCAAGGCGATCATTTTCTTCGCCGCCCTGTTCCCGCAGTTTCTGGATCACACCCAACCCATGGTTGAGCAATTCTTCATTTTGAGTGCGACCTACCTGGTGATGGACGGCTGCTTTTTATTGTTTTACGGCGGATTTGCGAGATTGGTCTCTGGTTTTTTCAGGGGCCGGTCCCCGGCCTATCTGAACCGTACATCGGGAACGCTGCTGATTATTGCGGCGATCATTCTTGGCCTTAAGGACATAACTCCATCTGCAGGATAAACTGGCCGGCAGGCGCCTCGCATGCCATCGGCGCCGGTAACAATTCAGGTGCTACCAAGAAACTATTATGAAACGACAGATAGGACTACTGCTGACCGCCATTGTTGCCGTCTCGGCAATCGCCGTCCTGATCAAGACGTCCGGTCCGCAGGGATCTGAAACGAGCTTCAGGCCGGCCGATCTTGATGAAAATCAATTGCTCGCCCGGGATCTTTTTCGGCAACTGATCGAAATCGACACGACACAATCGACAGGCGATACAACGGTAGCTGCCAATGCGATGGCGGATCGCCTGTTATCCGCTGGTTTTGCGGCTGAAGATGTTCGGGTTCTTGGTGAAATTCAGAATCGGGGCAACCTCGTGGCCCGCCTGCGAGGCGAAGGAAACAGGGATCCGGTATTGCTGCTCGCGCACCTCGATGTCGTAGATGCGGAAAAATCGGACTGGTCTGTGGACCCCTTTGTCTTTCTTGAACAGGATGGCTTTTTTTACGGGCGCGGCACTTCCGATGATAAGGCCCAGGCTGCTATCTGGATCGCTAACCTGATTCGCATGAAAAATGAAGGCTATGTAC
>JAPUHG010000283.1 GCA_027297845.1 Gammaproteobacteria bacterium
ATTCGAGCCTGCACTGGGTAACCGGGTCTGTTGGTCAACCTACGCCAGTACTCCCGACCACTGGCTCGGCAAACTTTACGTTAGTCGGCAATACCAACCCGACGGATAACGCCGGCAACGTAGGAACCCTGGGATCCGCTACTCTGAGCGCCGATTTCGACCGCCAGACGATTGCTGCGGATGTCTCCTTGTCGATGGATGCCAACAATGAAATCTGGAACGCATCGGCGACCGATATCGCGCTGGACAGTACCGATGCGACTTTTGACGGTGCCTTCGATAGCGTGAGCATTACCGACACGACCGATGGATCTATCGACCAGGGCGATGGCAGCCTTAGCGGTTTCTTCACCGGTGATGAAAACGGTGATCTATCGGGCGCTGGTTTCGGTTACTCGATGGATGATAACCAGGGAACCTCGGTAACGGGTGCAGCGGCGTTTAGCGCCGATGACCCACCTGGGGGCGGATAGAATAGTCCGACCTGGATAGATTCATACAGACGGGCGGTCGTGATCATTATTGATCCGGCCGCCTGATTTTTTTTGGCTCCGGTTCGCAGCTGTTTGTGTGATCTGAGACACGCAATAAATGAGCTGGAAAGGACACACTGCGGGGATTATGTAAGAAGTTATTAGGGTCCAGATGATGCAGCTACCGCATTCGACAATATTGCGTATATGCCTGGCCGGTGGTCTGCTGGCGATGGCAGGCTGCGGCGGCAGCGACGACAGTGCTGCTGGCGCCACGACGGAAAGCATTACCGCAGTCAGTATCGAAGGGGTAGCGTCAAAGGGACCGCTGGCCGATGCAAGTATCGAACTCTGGCTTGCCGATGCTAACGGCCAGCCGAGCGGGTCGGTGTTTAGCACGGTCACCGATGGAACCGGCCATTGGATTGCCACGCTCAATTCGAACGCACAATTATTGATCGCCAGCAGTCGTGGTGGCAGCTATGTCGATGAATCTGATTCGACCCCTGACCCGGCTCTAAAGCGGGTAGTTCAACTGGCCGCCAATGATGAATTGCAGGGTCTGGCTTTGTCAGGAAGCTCGACTGCCGCAATCAATATTGTCAGCCAGGCCATGTTGACACGAGCGCGCATGCGTACCGGGCCAAACAGTTTCCCGAGCACCGTCGATGCGGTTCGCAATGAAGCAATCCAGGTTTTTGGCTTCGACATCTTTACGGTTCTACCGCAAGACCCGATCGCACCCGATCCGGCCTCGCCGGAAGAGCAGAGACAATATGCATTGCTGCTCGGTGGGCTCGCGAACGTCCTGAACGATATCGCCGTGAGAAACGGGATACCGGTTCCCACCTTCAGTATGGTCGAAGCGGTCAGCCAGGACCTGTCGGATTGTTTGCTGAATGGCCGGGACTCGGTGGGTACTGTTTATTTTTTCATGAATGGTGGTTTTGTCGCACTGCCGACTGACCTCGATCTCAATAGCCAGATCATTCGTTTTCGAAACAACAATTTCCAGGTATTTTCCGGAACCCCGATACCGCTGGTAGACCCCACCGCTTGCTCGCCAAACCCGCCGTCCGGCGACACAATCGCCCCGGTATTTTTACAAGTGCCTATACCTTTTACCGTTGCCGCAAGCGATGCAAATGGGACCCTGGCATCGGACCCGGCAATCACCAGTGTGCTTGCCCAGGTGCAGGCGGCCGATAACAGCGGTGATCCGGTGCAGATTATTCACGATGCGCCACCGATCTTCGCTCTCGGCGTAACCCTGGTGACTTATGTCGCAACCGACAGTTCCGGGAATACATCGCTGGCAACGACCAGGGTAACGGTAGAGGATCAGATGGCCCCAACCATTCAGGCTCCCGCGGATATCACGCAGGTACGAAGTGGCGTGCTGACGGTCGTTGCCCTGGGGCAGCCGGTGGTTTCCGATAACGTGACCACGACAGGCCGGTTGATCGTCAGTAACGATGCGCCCGCCACGGGCTTCCCCGTTGGCATACATACAGTTATCTGGTCGGTACAGGACGAAGCCGGTCTCGGTAGTACCAGCAGTCAATTGCTGACTATTACGACCCCAAATTCACCGCAACTGCTGCAAGCGGTTCCCGACGCGATGGCGATCGAAGGTCAGTTTATTTCGATGGATCTGTCTGTCTATTTCGGCGACGGCGATGGCGATGTACTGTCTTTTGCCCTGCTTGGTCTGCCCGCAGGAAGCGGTCTGGTCTTTGACCTGGCAAACGGAATATTGAGCGGGTCGCCGACCGATCAGGATGCAAAGGCCGCACCGTTCAATCTGACGGTGTGGGCCAGCGATGCCGCCGAGTCAGTCAACGATAACTTTGTGCTGACGATAACCGATGTCAATAACCCGCCGCTGTTTTCAGTTGCGGACTTATTGCTGACAGAGGATTTTCCTGGCACTGCGTTCCACGGTGTGGTCCCAGGTCCGGTGAGCGCGGACGAAACAGGACAGACAGTAAATTACAGCATCAGCCCCGATCCATCGCTAGTCGGCTTCGCGAATCTCAGTTTCGACAGCGCGAGCGGAACCTTGAGCGCAACGTCTGCCGCCAACATGAATGGCAGCCAGATTTTCACTATTACGGCTGACGATAGTCAGGCCGTGAATAACATGTGGCAAGAAAGTTTCCTTTTTGAGGTGGCAGCGATAAACGATGCGCCTGTTTTCAGTATCCCCGGCGATGTCGTTTTGCCGTTGAATTTCCCCGCTGTGGTCAGTTTCGATGTCACACCAGCGCCGGTCAACCCGGATGAAACACCTCAGACCGTGACCTACACGATCAGCCCACCGATAGATTTCGCCAATATCAGTATCGACCCGAATACGGGGCGGGTCACGATCACCAGCCTGGCCGATCTTTTCGGAAGCCAGTTGATGATAATCACCGCCTTTGACGGGGGCGCGGAAAATCCGAGCCACAGTGAGGCATTTGTCCTGACGGTCGGCCCCTAGCAGCCTGGCTAGCGTTCTTACAATCTCAATTCGCGAAGTTCGCCTGATTCCGTAGCGTTATCCCAGGCGCCGGCGAAGGCATCCAGACTATCCCTTATGCGAATTGGGTCCGCCGAAATAAGCTGACCATCCCAGCGCTGGAAAGAAGGTCGATAGATCATTGATCGTCGATCACAGATGATCATAGACGCTGTCAGGCTGGTGTTCCGATGTGCCCTGCGCAGTTCAAAGTTACTGCCCAGCCGTCTCGCCAGGGCCAGAAATCTGGGCGCGTTAGCGACCGCCTGTTGCGGCTGTCGCACCAGCACCCTGACCAGCAAACGCCTTCTGTCCAGTATTTTCTGACGCAGGGATTCCATCAGGCTGCGTTCGTTGAACAATGCCGGGTGCAGCCTTTCACTCACAATATTCAGCGCCGCTGTCGAGTCCTGAATCAACTGTTCGAATGCCGCTGCGGCCTGATCCCGGGATTGTATCGTTGCCGGCAGCTGGATTTCGTCAGGCATCGTCGATGATCAGGTCCGGCGCCTTGACCGCGCCAGGCCGAGATAAGTCTCTGGCGAGAGTTCAAGCAGCGCCTGGCGTGCTTCTTCGGGAAGATCCAGGCCGCTAATAAATTCCTGCAACGTGGCCCGCGTAATCTGCTGGCCGCGGGACAACTCCTTGAGCTGCTCGTAGGGATTCTCGATACCATAACGGCGCATTACCGTCTGCACAGGCTCAGCAAGAATTTCCCAGCTCTGTTCGAGATCCGCCGTCATTTTTTCACTATTTGCCTGCAGTTTTCCCAGTCCTTTGTCCAGGGATGACAAAGCGATCAGGACATGCCCGATGCCTGCGCCGAAGTTTCTCAATACCGTGCTGTCACTCAAATCACGCTGCCATCTGGAGATCGGCAACTTCGCGGAAAAATGCGCGAGCAGTGCAACGGCAACGCCTAGATTACCCTCCGCATTTTCAAAATCTATCGGGTTGACCTTGTGTGGCATCGTCGAAGAGCCAACCTCTCCCTCGATTGCTTGCTGGCTGAAATAGCCCAGGGATATATAACCCCAGACGTCGCGAGACAAGTCGATCAGAATTGTGTTGTAACGACACAGGGCATCACAATATTCGGCGATCCAGTCGTGGGGTTCTATCTGGGTCGTGTAAGGGTTCCATGCCAGGCTGAGCGACTGGACGAAATCCCGGCCAAGCGTATCCCAGTCTATGTCGGGGTACGCCGCCAAATGCGCGTTGAAATTGCCAACCGCGCCATTGATTTTCCCGAGCGCCTCGACGCCGCCAAGCTGATGACGTTGTCGCTCCAGTCGATGAACGACATTTAAAAGTTCCTTACCCATCGTCGTCGGTGATGCCGGTTGCCCGTGGGTGCGTGACAGCATCGCCATGTCGAGACAACCATCGGCCAGATCGTCCAGGTTTTTTTCCAGCTTGCGCATGGCCGGCAGCAGAACGGAATTCCTGGCCTCGATCAGCATCAGGGCATAGGCGAGATTATTGATATCTTCAGAGGTGCATGCAAAATGCACGAACTCACGAGCCGATGGCGATTCGCCAGCCGCCTCCAGTTTCTGCTTGATATAGTACTCGACAGCTTTGACGTCGTGATTTGTCGTCAACTCCAGATTCTTGATCTCCCGGGCATCTTCCTCGCCGAAATTTTTCTCCAGGTCGTCCAGCACAACCATACCCCGCGCCGACATATTTTCGAGTTCGGCTATTCCCGGATGTTCTGCCAACATCTTCAGCCAGCGTACTTCGACCAGCACACGGAAGCGGATAAGAGCAAATTCGCTAAGCAAGGGACGCAGCTCATCGCATTTTCGGGCGTACCGTCCATCGACTGGCGAAAGGGCGGTCAGAGGGCTGTAGTTCATGCCTGTCAAACCCAGAAATGATAGGATTGAGAATGATACATCATTGCCTGCCGCGAAGGAGTACAGCGGAGCGCTATCCATGTGTTCGCGTCGGTCAGGAAAGATAAATGGAGAACAGGATGGCCGGTAAGGACTACCGAACTGAGAGCGACAGCATGGGTGAACTCAAGGTGCCGGCGGAGGCATTGTGGGGCGCCCAGACTCAACGTGCCGTACAGAATTTTCCGATAAGCGGCCTGACCATGCCACGGTCCTTTATAAAGGAGTTGGGCCTGATCAAATGGGCCGCGGCGGGCGCCAACCAGGAACTGGGCGATCTGGATGCTGAACGTGCCAACGCCATCCAGACGGTCTCGCTTGCGGTTGCCGACGGCGAGTACGACGAACATTTTCCCATCGATGTGTTCCAAACAGGCTCGGGCACCAGTTCCAATATGAACGCAAATGAAGTGGTCTCACGATTGGCCAGCACTGACTCTCTTGCGGTGCATCCCAACGACCATGTCAACATGGGTCAGAGTAGCAATGATGTCATGCCAACCGCGATCCACGTCAGCGCGGCCGTGGAAATCCAGGACTCTTTGCTGCCCGCGCTGACCCATTTATCCTCGGTGCTGCAGAAAAAGGCGGCGGAATGCGATTCAATAGTCAAGACCGGGCGGACCCACTTGATGGATGCGATGCCGGTTCGCCTGGGCCAGGAAATTTCCGGCTGGCAAAGCCAGGTCGATTCGAACGCAGAAAGGATCGCGGATAGCCTGGTAAGAATGTGCCGGCTCGCGCAAGGCGGTACAGCGGTAGGCACCGGCATAAACGCCCATCCGGATTTTGGCGGCAAAGTTGCGGGTCTGCTAGCCGAGAAAACGAATGTTCCGTTTATCAGCGGTGACAATCATTTTGCCGGTCTTGCCTGCCAGGACACAGCCGTTGAAATGTCCGGCCAACTGAAGGTCCTGGCGGTTAGCCTGATGAAGATATCCAATGATTTGCGGTTGATGAACAGCGGGCCGCTGGCCGGACTCGGCGAGATCTCCCTGCCCGCATTACAACCGGGTTCAAGCATCATGCCCGGCAAGGTCAACCCGGTGATCCCAGAAGCGGTTTGTATGGTTTCCGCGCAGGTGATCGGTAACGATGCCGTCATCACCCTGGGCGGCCAGGCTGGAAATTTCGAACTCAATGTCATGCTGCCGGTGATCGCCTACAACCTGCTGCAAAGCATTGCTATTCTTGCCAGCGCCTCCCGTGTACTTGCGGATTCGGCGATCGCCGGCTTTACGGTAAACGAAGAACATTTGCGAGCTGCACTGGTGCGGAACCCGATATTGGTAACCGCGTTGAATTCGGTCATTGGTTACGAAAAAGGTGCCGCGATAGCCAAAAAAGCGTATCGGGAAGGCAGATCCGTTCTCGATGTTGCCGATGAAGACACTGATCTGTCGAGGACGGAACTTGAGAAGCTCCTGGACCCCAAAGCCCTGACGGAGGGCGGGATCAAAGGTTAATGCCACAGTTCCTGATTGCTTACCCGCCGGCGGCTACCGCCCCGGCAAAATATGCAGGCCACTAATGCGAGAGCGTATTCTGGCTGCCCTGGAAGGAACTACTCCTGCCCAGGACCCGGTTGAGGCTGCCCTGGCCGGGGACCTGCCGGCGAAAGTGCGCAAACTTTTAAAGCCGGAGACGCTGGTCCCCGCAGCTGTGTTGATACCGCTGGTCGGGGCGACCGATACCGAGGTGATACTGACTCAGAGAGCCGACCACCTGAAACACCATGCCGGGCAAATCAGTTTTCCCGGTGGCAGGGTGGAGCAACACGATGACGGGCCGCTTGCAACTGCACTCAGGGAATCCGAAGAAGAAATTGGCCTCGATCCGGCTCATGTGGAAATTGCCGGATTCTTGCGCCCATACATTACAATTACTGGTTATGTTGTGACCCCGGTTGTCGGGTTCCTGGACGCTGGATACACCGTAGCAGCGGACCAGGTCGAGGTTGACGAGGTTTTTAAAGTGCCTATGGCGCATTTGCTCAATCCGGAAAACTGGTCCAGGCGAAATCGTGAATTTATGGGAGTGCCGGTCACTTATTATGAAATTTCCTGGCAAAACCGGAATATCTGGGGTGCGACCGCTGCAATGCTAATTGCTTTTTCTAAATTATTGAATAAAAACAAATAAATATGAGTCATTTAGATAAATTACTTGAAGTTATGGCTCAACTCAGAAACCCAAATACCGGTTGCCCATGGGATCTGGAGCAGGATTTTGCCAGCATCGCGCCGCATACGATCGAAGAAGCCTATGAGGTTGCGGATGCGATCGCCAACGGCGATATGGAAGAGTTGCGGAACGAACTTGGTGATTTGTTGTTCCAGGTTGTTTTTCATGCGCACCTGGCCAAAGAGAATGGCGATTTTGACTTCGGCGATGTTGCCCAGGCCATCACCGGGAAACTGATACGCAGGCACCCGCATGTTTTTGCCGATGCTGAATCAAGGGACTCTGCCGAGCAGACGCGGCAATGGGAAGTGGGTAAAGCGGAGGAGCGTAAAAACAAGGGGCAGCACTCGGTGCTGGCGGGAATTCCGCTTGCCCTGCCTGCACTCAGCAGGGCGCAGAAGTTGGCAAAAAGAGCTGCCGGGGCCGGTTTCGACTGGCCCGATCGCCACGGGCCGCGGCAAAAGATCGACGAGGAATTGGCCGAACTGGACGCCGAGCTTGACGCTGGCCTGGCAAAAAGGCAATCGGAAGAGATCGGCGACGTCTTGTTTTCGGTGGTCAACCTGGCCCGTCATTTGAATATAGATGCCGAAACCGCCCTGAGAGAAGCCAATCAGCGGTTTGCAGCGCGATTTCTTGGCATGGAGGATGATTTGCGTGATTCAGGGCACGATTTCTCCAAACTCGATCTCGGCGAACTTGAGCGGGCCTGGCAAAAAGCCAAGAAAAACGCCCGTAGCGGGTAACGCGGGATCACTGCAAAGCCTTTAGTGTCATGCCCTGCCATTGATTCAGTTCAGGTTCAGGATTGCGCCTATATGCTGGAGTCCAAGCTACAGAGAATCGTGGTTTTGAAACAGATGAAAAGGAGCACAATTATGAACAACCGCAACTTGCTATTAAGCTTGTGCGCGCTGGCCCTGGTGCTACCTGGGCTGGCGGCCGCCGACCACGACAATGGGCGGCGCTCGGATAGAGGCAGGTATGTGTACGCCCGGGTGATCAAGGTAGTACCAATCGTCCGCTATGTGAACGTCAGGGTGCCGGTCCAGGAGTGCTGGGACGAACGTCGCACCGTGCGATCCGCTCCCCCGAATACCGGTGGCGCTACGATAGTGGGCGCCATCATCGGTGGTGTTATCGGCAACCAGTTTGGCGGTGGCAGTGGGCGTGCGGCGACGACCGCCGTGGGCGCGCTGATCGGTGGTTCGCTGGCACAAAAAGCAGCGATCAGGCGGGCCGAGGCTGAAGGGCGTTACGGTTCGAGTGAAACCTACGTCGTGCAACGCTGCGGGACGACCTACGACTATCGCCAGGAAGAACGCATCGATGGTTACGACGTCACCTACAGATACAAAGGTGATACCTACATGACCCGCATGCCCAATGATCCGGGTAACCGTATCCGATTGCGAGTCACTATCACGCCAATCGCTGATTACTAGGCTTGCCCCTTCGCCGGTTCGGTCGGACAATGTCGCATATGACACTCAGGATACTCATCATATGCTTGGCATTGGCCGGGCCGGCGGAGATCGTTGCTGCCTCAGCGACTAATGCTGAGGCGCAGGTGAATCATCAGCGCTACAGCAAGGCAAATCTCCGAATCGCTCAAAATGAACGCTTTACGCTGGACCAGGCGGTGGATAAGGTCAGGGCGATGTATGGCGGAAAAATCATCAAGGCCAGCACGCAGCGTCAGAAAGGCCACCCCATTCACATCATAAAAATTCTTGGCGACGATGGTCGTGTTAAGACTGTTCGCATTGACGGCATTACGGGGCAAGAACTGTAAGGAAGCTCTAATCTACTCATGAACTCGTATCTTGCGCCCAAAATACCCAGTTTCTGCGTTGCGAATCCTCGCAATAGTCAGACTATTTCGCGCGCTTCGCGCATTGATTCTGAAGATTCTGGATCACAATCTACTTCGCCCATGAATGGACCAGAGGTTCCCTAAGACCATGCGTTTGTTAATCGTAGAAGACGATACCGTACTGCAGGAAAGTCTCGCTGATCAGTTGAGAGAAGCCGGTCATGTAGTCGATACCGCTGGAGATGGCCAGGAAGGACTTTATTACGCGGAAGAGTTCAAGCCGGACCT
>JAPUHG010000284.1 GCA_027297845.1 Gammaproteobacteria bacterium
ACGACGCCAATGAGAAAGCGTTTCTCAGAACGGGTATAAGTGCGGCTGCCGTCTTCCTGCAATTCCGTCCTCGGCCCATTGAAAGTGATCATCGGGTATTCCATGCCGCCCGCGGGGCCGTTAACCGACTGGGCCACGGGATAGGGATAAGCAAAGGAGTAACGGGAATAAACTTCCATCGTATGGATCACGGCCTGGGTCGAGTACTTCGACCACAAGGGTTCTCCTTCTTTTGGATAGAAGGACATCGCCATGACGAAGGGCCGGTTGGCATCGTCTTGCCGAAAGCCCTGCGCATCCCAGATAAATTTGCGTGACGAAGCAAATGCAAAATCACGCACGTTCTTTGCCGCGAACCGCCAGGTTCGGGTGTTGCTGTCACGTTCCGCCTCGTTGGCCAGCGCTTCGGCGGGGGTCACGATAAAGACCGGCTTCTCGGCATTACGCGCTTCTTTCAGGCGCTGCCGTTGCTCGCGGGTCAATACTTCAGCCGGGTTCTGCAATTCGCCCGTCGAGGAGACTATGTGGTCCGCCGGCACCGTAATCCTGACATCGAAGTCGCCAAATTCGAGGGTGAATTCACCCCGGCCGACAAACTCCTTGTTGTGCCAGCCCTCGTAATCCGAGTACGCCACCATGCGCGGGTACCACTGCGCCATCAGGAAAATGTTGTTGCCGTCTGCCGGAAAATATTCATATCCATCCCGACGGCTGTTGGCTGACTTGCTGTCCACCAGTTTGTATTGCCAGTCGATCGAAAAGCGAACGCCTTTTCCGGGAGCCAGTGGCTGCGGGAGATCGATCCGCATCAGCGTTCCAACGATCGTGTGTGGCAGCGGCTTGCCATCCGAGCCCCGAACCCTGCTGATCTTGAAGCCACCATCAAAATCATCGATAAACTGTTGATAGCGCAATTCCTGGTAGGTCAGCTTTAGAGGATCCTCCATCGTTTTGGTCAGCGAATCCATGGAGTTGCGGTGAAATCTGTTCTGGTCCAGTTGCAACCAAAGGTACTTGAGCGTATCCGGCGAATTGTTGCGATAACTGATGGTTTCCGAACCGCTGGCGGAGCGGTTTTCTTCGTCGAGCCGGATAGCGATCTGGTAGCTCGCTTTTTGCTGCCAATAGGCCTGCGCCGGCTGGCCTGCCGCGTTCCGATAAATATTGGGCGTGGGTAGTTCTTCTTCGAGTTGCCTGAATTTATCACTGAAACTGCCTTTGGTCTGTTCGACAGCATGGGTGTGAGCCGGCATAGAAAGAAGTGCCAGGACAAGCAGGGAATTCACACCGTGAAATTTCATCTCAAAAAGTCTCCGTGATCGACGTCTTATTGTCGATACTGGCCCGGGAGCGGTCACGAAGCGTAACACAGTCCGTTTGGCGACTATTTGCCAATACAAAAGCTTGAAAAGATTTTTCCAAGCAAGTCGTCGCTGGTGAACTCACCGGTGATTTCGTTCAGGCTTTGTTGTGCTGCACGCAGTTCCTCGGCCATCAGCTCGCCGGCGCGATTATCTGTTAGCTGGCTCTTCGCGGTTTGTACCTGGCCATGCGCTTTGCGCAGCGCGTCCAGATGCCGGCGGCGAGCGCTGAGACTGCCTCCCTGCCCGGTAAACCCGGCCGCCTCTCGCAGGTGCTCGCGCAACAGGTCGATACCCTCACCGGTCAATGCCGACAGGTAGATTTCGGTTTGCCCGTTGCGCTCGCTGATTGCTGCGTCTTGGCCACGAAGATCGATTTTGTTGTGCACAACCGTGACCACGAGTCCCGCCGGCAGCTCCGCGTACAATTCATCGTCTTTGGCGAGCTCGTCATCGGTGTCGGTTACCAGCAGGGCCCGGTCGGCGATTTTCAGCTCGGCTTTGGCGCGGCGTATGCCCTCTTTTTCGATGGCGTCGCCGTGGCTGCGTATTCCGGCCGTGTCGACGATGTGTACCGGCATGCCATCGATGCTGATGTTTTCGCGCAGCAGATCCCTGGTGGTTCCGGGTATATCCGTGACGATGGCCGCTTCGTAACCGGCCAGTTTATTTAACAGGCTGGATTTGCCGGCGTTCGGCCGGCCGGCGATGACCAGGTGCATGCCATTGCTGAGCAATACTCCCTGCTTCGCTTCATTCTCGAGCCGCGTAAATTGCTGCAACAGGTCATCGACCTGATCGAGCACTTTCTGGTCGGCGAGAAAATCGATTTCCTCCTCTGGGAAATCCATCGCCGCTTCGACCCAGGTTCGTAAATGGATCACGCCGCCGACCAATTCGTGAACGCGTGCGGAAAACTCGCCTTGCAGCGATCGCAAAGCAGCCCTGGCAGCTTCCGCCGAGCCGCTTTCGATCAGATCGGCTACTGCCTCCGCCTGCGCGAGATCCAGTTTGTCATTCAGGAAGGCACGTTGGGTGAATTCACCTGGGTCGGCCTGGCGCGCACCGTGCTCGAGCGCAGCGTTGAGCAGCGAATCCATGACCACGGCGCCGCCATGCCCGTGCAGTTCGACGACATCCTCGCCGGTGAAAGACGCGGGCCCGCGAAAATGCAAGACCAGCCCCTGGTCAAGCGCCTGACCGGCGGCGTTTTTGAAATCACGGAAGGCGGCAGTGCGTGGCATCGGCAGCGTGCCGCAGATTTTTTCACCAATCGCGACAGCGTCCGCTCCCGACAAACGCAAGATACCGACGCCACCGGTACCCGGTGGGGTGGCAATCGCGGCAATCGTATCGTCGGCGTGCAGGGTCATGACACCAGTTTAAACGACGATAGACAGGATGTTGAGTTCGTCTGGTCTGCCGGTCACCGGGGATAGCGGATTCCGGGTGAGGGTTCGGGCAATTGACGGCGGGCCTTGAGCGAAACCCATAGCCACAGCGCTGTGGGTTGAGTGAAGACCTAGCTCAGGTGTTCGAAAACCAGGCAGGGCCACAATAGTTGGACGCCGGGGCACGATCTTTAATCAGCACCCTGTTTCCGGTCATTCCGGCGACCACCGCGCCGGTGACAGACCGACTAGCAATTACCCAGAAGCTTCGATGGCCTTGTTGATGTGCCATTGCTGGGCAATGGACAACAGGGTGTTGCTGAACCAGTAGAGTACCAAGCCGGATGGGAAAAACGCCATCATGCCGGTCATCATCAATGGCATGAACATGAAGACCTTCGCCTGCACCGGGTCCGGCGGCGCGGGGTTGAGTTTGAACTGGCCAAACATCGCCGCACCCATCAGCACTGGCAGAATGAAATACGGGTCACGCGATGACAGATCGGTGATCCACAGGATAAAAGGCGCCTGGCGCATTTCCACCGACTCGAGCAAAACCCAGTAAAAAGCGAGGAACACCGGCATCTGTACCAACATGGGCAGACAACCCGCAACCGGATTAACCTTCTCGCGCTTGTACATTTCCATCATGTTCTTGCTCAGCGCTTCGCGGTCATCCTTGTAGCGCTCCTGCAAAAGTTTGATGCGTGGTTGCAACTTGCGCATTTTCGCCATCGACTTGCCGCTGGTTGCAGTCAGCTTGAAGAACAGCAGTTTCAAAAGCACGGTGACTATAAGAATTGCCCAGCCCCAGTTGCCAACGAAGGAGTGAACTTTGTTCAGCAACCAGAACAGTGGTTGGGAAATAATCGTCAGCCAGCCATAGTCGACGGTCAGTCTCAACCCACCGGCCAACGCTTCGAGCTGGTTGGTCATCTTGGGCCCGACAAACAAAGAGCTCTCGAAAGTATGGGATTGCCCTGGCTGGATCAGATGACCCGGACCCAGGGCGAGCAGCTCATCGGTGTTCTGCCGGACCGTTCCTCGATAGACATAGTCCTGACCTGCAGGAGGCACCGCCGCGGTCAGGAAATGATGCTCGATGGACGCGAGCCAGCCGTTGCTGAAAGTGCCGTCCATTTCTCCGTCCTGGATTTCATCCGAGTCCAGTTTTTCGTATTTCTCGCCGTCATAAAAAACCGGTCCCTTGAATGAGAACGTTTCGACGTCGAGCATCGAGCGTTCCTGTTTCCGGTTGTTGCGACGAATTCTGAGATAATCGGCGCCGGTCCAGCTTGCGTCACTTGCGTTGGTTACCGTGGTTTTGACCATGACCCCGTATTCGCCGCGCCGAAATGTATATTGCTTGACCGCGCTTACGCCGTGGCCATCGTTCCAGTGCAAATCCACGCGCAACTCGTTGCTGCCATCGGCAAGCCGATACGCCGGCTGCTCGGTCCGAAACCATGCCTGGTAATCGGGGGCGCTTGCATCCTGGGTAGTCCGCAGGCCGATCTGTAGCTGGTAAAGATTCTCCCGGTCGGCGGACAGGAGCCTAACCTTCTTATCCGGATCGTCTTTCGCCACCGGATAAGCCTCGAGAGTCGCATCTCTGATATCGCCGCCCTGCAGACCGATTTCGAGATCAAAAACATCGGTACTGACATGAACCACCGGGGCATTTTTGGTCCGGGCAGTCGGTTCCGGCTGGCCCACGCTTTCGATGGTGGAAACTTCGCCACTCGGCTGCGCGGACTCGGCAGAATCGGCTATTTCAATGTCAGGTAATGAATCCGCCAGGCTAACGGATGGCTCAAGGACCTCGGTCGCCGCGACCGGCTGAGTCTCGGGTTGATTGAAATCCAACTGCCACTGTTGATAGCTAAGCCACAGCAAAAAGCCCAGCGTTATCCAGAGCATAAAGCGTTGGTTATCCATTGCTGTTCAACGCCTTTTTATCGTTACCCGGAATCGGGTCGTGGCCACCATCGGCCCATGGGTGACAGCGCCCTATTCTTTTGGCCGCAAGCCAGGAACCGCGGATAACACCTCGGGCCTTTATCGCGTCATGCGCGTACTGGGAACAACTGGGGTAGTACCGGCAATTGCTTCCCAGCAGCGGGCTGAGAAACCAGCGGTAAATATTGATCACAAACAGCATCAAACTACGCATTTCTTGCTGACCTTTTGCCAATGCCTGTCGAGGCTGCGCCTTAGTTTACTCTTATCCGCTGCCGCTGCCGCGCCCCTGACCATCACCACGAAGTCTATTGCCGGCAACGTACTGCCGGCCCGGCGAAACGATTCTCTTACCGTTCTTTTCAGGCGATTTCTATGCACCGCATTACCCGCCGCCTTCATGGAAATGGCCATACCCAGTCTTGCATAGCCAAGATCGTTGTGATTGCCGAGTACCGTGAACAGCTGGTCACTGGAACGCTGGTTCTTCTCAAATATACGGCAGAAATCAGCCTTGCTGATCAGCCTTTGGTGTCGCTGGAATGAACAGTCTTTGCTGCTGACGATCGTTGGCAAGCGGTAATCTAGCTAAGTCTATGGCGTTAACTTTGCGCGGCCCTTGGCGCGACGTCTTTTCAACACCAGCCGGCCCGCTTTCGTCGCCATTCGGGCACGAAAACCATGGGTGCGTTTACGCTTTATAGTGCTGGGTTGATAGGTACGCTTCATGCTGACCTCGATCCTGAATAATCTTTATTGCAAACACCAATTCGGTCGGCACCAAGGCCACGACGAAAGGCGGCCACTGTACGGAGGGGCTCGCTTTGTGTCAAGCATAGGGGGTGTTATTTTAACCAAAAATCGCCTGTGGATAACTCGCCCCAAGAAGTATAGACTGGAATGCTTCCCTGCAGATTTTTAACACTACAAAAAATAAGGAACAGCCGGTGCTTTCGCCCCTTTGGAACAGCTGCGTACAACAACTCGAAAACGATTTGCCCGAGCAGCAATTCAACACGTGGATAAGACCGTTACAGGCAGTAGAGAAAGACGGTGTTCTGCAGCTTTTGGCGCCAAACCGTTTCGTCGTGGACTGGGTAAACACCAATTTCATGGAGAAAATCAGGGAGATTCTCGGACGTGGCCATCCCAGCGCGTGCCCCCAGGTCTTGCTGGCGGTCGGCAGCGCAGCGCAGACTAAACCGGCCGAAACAATCGCTTCCGGCGGTGAAAGGCCGGTCGCCCAGCCGCCGATGATGCCAACGCTCGGAAGTCGCCTGAATGGTGATTACACTTTTAAGAGTTTTGTAGAGGGAAAAAGCAATCAACTCGCGAAGGCCGCGGCGATACAGGTCGCGGCGAATGTCGGCCGCGCGTACAACCCATTGTTGATTTATGGTGGTGTCGGGCTGGGCAAAACCCATCTGATGCACGCCATCGGCAATGCCGTGCTCGCCAGTAATCCCGGTGCCAGCGTGGCGTATGTTCATTCCGAAAGATTTGTCGGTGATATGGTCAAGGCGCTACAGCACAACCGGATCAATCAATTCAAACGAGCATACCGCTCGCTAAACGCTCTGCTTATCGATGATATTCAGTTCTTCGCAGGCAAGGAGCGCTCCCAGGAGGAATTTTTCCATACTTTCAATGCCTTGCTTGAGGGCCAGCAACAGGTGATTTTAACTTGCGACCGGTATCCGAAAGAGGTGTCCGGTCTGGAGGAGAGATTAAAATCCCGTTTTGGGTGGGGGTTGACGGTCGCTATCGAACCGCCGGAGCTGGAGACCAGCGTCGCCATTCTGATGAGTAAAGCCGCCCAGGAGAACATTGAGTTACCAGAAGAAGTCGCGTTTTTTATCGCGCGACAGATTCGCTCCAATATTCGAGAACTCGAAGGAGCGCTGCGTCGGGTGGCGGCAAATTCCAGATTTACCGGACAGCCGATTACGCTGGAGTTCGCACGCGATGCCTTGCGTGACCTGATTGCTGTACAGGAGAGACTGGTCACGGTCGAGAATATTCAGAAGATTGTTGCGGAGTATTACAAGATTCGTCTTGCCGACATGCTTTCCAAACGGCGTAGTCGTTCAATTGCCAGGCCAAGGCAGATCGCGATGAGCCTGGCCAAGGAATTAACCAGTCACAGTCTGCCGGAAATTGGTGACCTGTTTGGAGGTCGTGACCACACAACCGTTTTGCATGCATGCCGTAAAATCAAACAGTTGCGTGAATCGGAAAATAGAGTTGGAGAGGATTATAAAAACCTGTTGAGGACCATGAACAGTTGATGTGAGTAACGTGTGGGTGAAATCCGGAACGCCGTTTATCCCCAAACCACACACAGAATTTAGTTATGGATAAACACTACATTCACACAGAAAATCGATAGGTAAGTTATTGATTTATAATAGATTTATCAGTTACCCACAGAAAAAGGGGGGGCCTAATAATAACAATAAAGTAGATATATAATATTTTTATTAATTAACAGGTGAGCTAATGAAGCTTAGTGTTCAAAGAGAAAAAATTCTTGCGCCATTGCAGGCTGTAATCGGCGTTGTCGAAAAACGCCAGACGATGCCAATTCTGACCAATGTGATGCTGGTCGCAAAAGATGGTCAGTTATCGATCACTGCCACAGATCTGGAGGTCGAACTGGTAGCCAGCACCGAAATGGATGTGGAGCAGGAAGGGGAGATCACTGTCCCCGGTCGAAAATTGCTGGATATTTTCCGGGCACTACCGGCCGAGGCAAAAGTTAGCTTGACGCTGGATGGCGATCGGCTTCGTATTCGTTCCGGGCGCAGCCGTTTCACTTTATCGACTTTGCCTGCTGCGGAATTTCCGGTTGTCGAGGACATCGATGCACAGGCCACTTTTACAGTCAGCCAGAAGGACGCGAATCGCTTGCTGGAGAAAACGCAGTTTTCCATGGCGCAGCAGGACGTTCGCTATTATCTGAACGGTATCCTCCTCGAAGTAGCTGGCAAAACACTGCGCGCGGTTGCCACGGATGGTCACCGGCTGGCGTTATGCGAAGTTAAATTGAAGAAAGCGTCCAAAGGCGAACACCAGGTCATTGTTCCGCGGAAAGGCGTCCTCGAATTGCACCGCCTGCTTGGTGGGGAAGGCGATATCACCCTGGCCATTGGCAGTAACCATGTGCGGGCACAAGTAGGCTCGATTCGTTTTACGTCCAAATTGATAGACGGTCGTTTCCCGGATTATGCCCGGGTGATTCCGACCGCCGAAAGCAGCCCGATGACTGGTGACCGAGAGGAACTAAAACAGGCGCTGAATCGTGCCGCAATCCTCTCGAACGAGAAATATCGCGGAATCCGCATGGAGGTCAAAGGCAATACCATTCGAATTCTCGCCCACAACCCGGAGCAGGAAGAAGCAGAGGAAGAAGTGCAGGTGAAATATGCCGGTGCCGACCTCGAGATTGGTTTTAATGTGAATTATCTGCTGGACGCACTCGCCGCCGTCGAAGGCGATCAGGTTGAAGTGGGACTGATTGATTCCAATAGCAGCTGCCTGATTACAGAGCCTGGTTCCAAAAGTTGCAAATACGTGGTCATGCCGATGCGGCTCTGAGCCAGTAGATGGCCCTGGAAAACTTGAAAATCCAGGGGTTCAGATGCCTGACCAACGCTGAGCTGGAACTGGATCCGGCGCGCAATCTAATTAGTGGACCCAATGCCTCCGGCAAGACCAGTTTGCTTGAGGCGGTTTTTTTCCTGAGTCGAGCACGTTCTTTCAGAACCGCGTACCTGGAGCAACTGGTTCAGGACGGAGCTGGAGAGTGTGTCGTCGTGGGACGGATTCGTGATGTTTCACGTGAAACATCGCTAGGTGTGCGTTGCTCGCGCAGTAAAACAGAGGCCAGGATCGGCGGGGAGCCGGTCAAAAGCCTGGCGGACCTGGCGCAGGCGTTACCGGTTCAGGTTATCGACCCCGGTATTCACAAATTACTGGAAGAAGGGCCGGCACGCCGCAGGCGGTTTCTGGATTGGGGTGTGTTCCACATGGAACCGGGTTTTTTGGAGATCTGGCGCCGTTACCAAAAGGCCCTGCGCCAAAGAAATGCTGCGTTGAGACAAAGCGGCGACAGAAAGACCGCGAAAGCATGGGAAATCGAGCTGGTCGAAGCGGGTAACCTTATCCAGGAGGCGAGGGAGAGACAAATCAAGGCCCTGCAGCCGGCAGTCGCGAGTTGTGCAGAAGAATTGCTGGGCGCTTCGCTGGAGCTCGAACTGCGTACCGGATGGGGGAAGGATGGCAGTTTTCAGGACGCACTGGAAAAATCATGGACCCGTGACCGGCAATATCAGGCCACCCAGGTTGGTCCACATCGGGCGGATTTAACCATCCGTTTTTTTGGGAAAGGGGCCAAGAACAGGGTGTCGCGTGGCCAGCAAAAAATGCTGGCCAGCGCATTGCTGCTCGGTCAGCTCGATGTGCTCAAAAACGCGCTGTCGACCGATCAGATTTTACTGGTGGATGATCCGGCGGCGGAGCTCGACCAGGCGTACCTGCAACGACTGATGGCGGCTATTCAAAAGCGGGATTTACAACTGCTGATCACGGCGCTGGGGCCAGAAGTAACAGGGCTTTCCGGGGATTTTGCAAGGTTCCACGTGGAACAGGGAAAAGTGTCAAAAGTGGTATAATGGTTGGGTTTAGGTCCAGGTACAGGCAATCACAAAAGAAAACAAGTACGACTCCAGCAATATCAAGGTACTCAAGGGCCTCGAGGCCGTTCGCAAGCGGCCAGGAATGTATATCGGCGACACCGATGATGGCACCGGTTTGCATCATATGGTGTTTGAAGTGGTGGACAATTCTGTCGATGAGGCGCTGGCCGGTCATTGCAGCCGCATCAAGGTCACGATTCATGCTGACGAATCAGTCACGATCACGGATGATGGCCGTGGCATACCCGTCGATCAGCACTTGGAAGAGGGGCGTTCTGCCGCCGAAGTCATCATGACCGTGCTTCATGCCGGCGGTAAGTTCGACGACAACTCCTACAAAGTCTCGGGTGGACTACATGGCGTAGGCGTCTCTGTGGTCAACGCCTTGTCCGAGCACCTGGAGCTGGAAATCTACCGTGACGGCCACGTGCACCGGCAGGAGTACAGTCTCGGCGAACCGCTTGCCCCGTTGAAAACCATGGAAAAAACCGATCGTACCGGTACCCTGTTGAGGTTCAAACCCAGTAGCAAAATATTTACCAATATCGAATTTCACTACGAGACACTCGCCCGGCGCCTGCGTGATCTTTCCTTTCTCAATTCCGGTGTCCGGATCGAATTGGTCGATGAACGCGAAGAACTCAGCGAGGTTTTTGAATTCGATGGTGGCATCAAGGCATTCGTCGAACACCTGAACCGGAACAAGACGCCGATTCACGAAGGCATAGCGCACTTCCAGGGTGAGCGTGACGGTGTCGTCGTGGAAATCGCCCTGCAATGGAACGACTCCTACCAGGAGAACATGCTTTGCTTTACCAATAACATTCCACAGCGAGATGGCGGAACTCATCTGGCTGGTTTTCGCAGCGCGCTGACCCGGACGATGAACCATTACATCGAGGCATTGCCGTCTGCGCGCAAGGAAAAAGTCAACACGACTGGCGACGACGCGCGTGAGGGTATGGCGGCTGTCTTGTCGGTCAAAGCACCCGACCCCAAATTCTCGTCGCAGACCAAGGACAA
>JAPUHG010000285.1 GCA_027297845.1 Gammaproteobacteria bacterium
CCTTGTCCGCGCCGGTCTTGTTCATCAAGTGCCAGCTGGCCGCCCAGTTGCAATGACAATCAAGCAAAGCCCCGATAATGCCTCCGTTTAGCATGCCGGGGAACGCCTCGTGGTGTGCCTCCGGTGTCCACTCGGCAACCACTTCTTCGCCTCGTGGGAAACTGCGGATACGCAACCCTTTTTTGTTGGCCGGACCACAACCGAAACACTCGTTGTCTGGCGCATATTTTTCTTGCAGGCAAAGCTCACTCACTATCCCGACTCCTTTGATTCCCAGGGAAGCGCAAATCTATTCATGGGCGAACAGGCAAATGTATTTCCGCAAGCATGCAACGCACGCTACCCCCCGAGCTTGTTTCAATAGTGTCGATGGGTACAGAAACGATCTGTGCACGACTGGATAATGCCTTACGTTGCTCATCGTCCAGGCTGTTCAGAGCCTGGCTGGACATCGCGATTATGCGTTCGCCGTTTGCCGATTTCAGCTCAAGCATATTGCCCGCAAAACTGGCCATTTGCGCAAAACTGATATCAATCACTTCGTGACCGGTTCCGCGTAGCCTGTTCAGCACCGCCGTGCGTTGCTCTTCCGCTATGCACTCGGAACAAATAACGACGAAATCCAGACCGATGCACATCATGACATTGGTGTGATAGATGGCGCTGCCATCCTCGTCCAACGCAGAAAATGCCACCACCTCATAAACCATCTTTCGGGCGAACTCACCCAGAAGATCGAGATCGGTGCGCGCCGACTTGCACGCGTAAGCAATATGGTTATCACGATCCAGAACAAGGCTTCCCGTGCCCTCAAGAAATTTTTCCTCGGCCTCGCACGAGCTCAAATCAAGCGTCTGCTCAATGTTGAATCCATGGTCGGCGCGCAAAGAAGCAAGAATATCCTCACGCCGCTCTGGCCTGCGATTACCCGCCATCATCGGATATAAAACCGCTGTCCCATCGGCGTGCATGCTCAGCCAGTTATTCGGGAAAATAGAATCCGGCGTGTGCGGCTCCAGCGTGTCGTCAAAAATCACAACATTGACGCCAACAGCCTCAAGCGCTGCCGCGAGATTATTGAACTCGGCCAGCGCCATTTCGTGGATATTTTCGTCCGCCAATGAAGGGCCCTGTTGTTGAAAACGATTACTCTCCGCGGTCTGCGGATTTGTTTGAAAACGAACCGGCCGGATCATCAGCACCGATGAACTTGTTTTTGGCTCACTCGCGTCGGTCATCAATTATCCCCATCGAGGCAGGATAGACATTCTACTATTCCCCGCTCTACACCTACAGTGGTTGATATACTCGTTCCGACAACTGCACCTGACCGGCGTCGGGCGGTTTGCCGGGTTTAAGCAATGGACGAAAAAGAAAAAATCAGCGCAGTACTTCAGGAAGCATCGCAAGCGATGGATTCAGGCGACTACCAAAAGGCGTTTGAATTGACCCGCCGTGCCTGCGACCTGCAACCGAAAAATGCCAGGCTCTGGATCACCGCCGGGACTTTGAGTGGCCAAATCGGGGAGCTCGAAGGCGCCGAGCATTGCCTGCGCAAGGCGCTGGCGCTGGCACCCGATTCAACAACTGCACTGGAAAACCTGAGCGTGACCCTGGTCAGCAAAGGCGAGGCCGAAAAAGCGCTGCAGTACGCTACCCATGCCATACTTTTGAATCCAGCCGCGAAAACACTTGATCGGCGCGGTTATATACTGGCGCAACTGGGGCGCCATGATGAAGCGATTCGCGATTTTCGCGAGGCCCTCGACGCTAATCCGAAACTGGCCGGCGCGCATAATAATCTCGGTGTTTCGTTACAGGCGATCGGCGCGCATGAAGAGGCCTTCGATAGTTTTTCGCGTACCATCGCGCTGGAGCCGAAACATGCTGACGCGTGGAACAACAAGGGACTGGCCTGCCAGGCCCTGGGCAAGCTCGAGCAGGCTCTGGCTGCTCATCGCCAGGCAGTAGAACTGAATCCTCAACACAGTAGCGCCCTGGCCGAGCTGGCCGCGACACTGGAGCGCAGCAACCAGGTCGGCGAGGCGCGCAGCGCAGCAGGCCGCGCACTCGAAATCGAACCAGACCAGCGCAAGGCCAGTCTCGTTCTCGCCGTTCTCGACCGTCGTGATGGCAATCTTGACTCGGCGGAAGCACGCTGCCGAGCGCTGTTGAGCAATGCGGAAAACACCCAGGAAAAAGGCGAACTCTCGCTTGAGTTGGCGCAGTGCTTGGATAAGCTGGGTCGCTACGATGAGGCATTCGGGTTGTTTGAACGAGGCCAGAAGTTATTGCTGGAGAGTTGGCACAGCAAACCCGAGAAACAAGCCTATCTTGAGCAGATCGAAGCAAATGGACGATGGCCCCATCCGAGCGGTCCCACGGCCCGGAGCAATTCTGTCCAGGAGTATAGAACTCCCGCTTTTCTGGTCGGCTTCCCGCGCTCTGGAACAACGCTGACGGCCAGCATTCTGGATGCACACGCGGCAATCAGTGCGAGTGACGAACAGCCGCTAATTCCGAGCTTGATGAAATTCGCCGAAACCACGCTTGGCATTCAGCCCGGCTCAATTACGACGGATCAGCGCGCTGCTCTGGCCAGTGAATATTGGCGAATGGTGGAAGAAAACGATGATCTGGCGATGGCGGATACACTTTTTCTGGACAAACTTCCGTTGAATATTACGCGCCTGGGTTTTATACGACAGGTTTTTCCACAGGCGAAGATTATCGTGGCGCTTCGCGATCCACGCGACGTCTGTCTGAGCGCTTTTATGCAATCCTTCAAGCCCAACCCGGCGATGGTTCATTTCACGAACTTGTCCGACACAGCCAAGCTGTACTGCAAGGTGATGAAAACCTGGCTGGCTATTCGCAATAGCAATTTGCCGGGGGTTTTTGAATCGTCCTATGAGAGCCTGATCGATAACTTTGAAACATCGACGAAAGAATTGCTTGAGTTTCTTGGCCTGGAGTGGACCGAAGATGTTGGCCGTTTCCACGAGAAAACCAGGTCTGCATACCTGAGCACCCCGAGTTACCAGGCGATCAGTGAACCTATTTATCAGTCCGCCCGCAACCGGTGGAAAAACTACCGGGAACCGGTGAAACAGATAACGCCCGTACTCGCCGGGTATCTATCTGCTTTCGGATATACGGAAAAAACTGATTCAGTGGATTAGACCAGCCGCGGAACAGCATTCAATAATCATTAACCGGCGGGTTGCCGGGCGAGCAGTTTCGGATCCACATTGAGCTTGTTGAGATCGCCATCGACCAGGGCCAGGGTTCTCGGATCTACAACCTTGCGCCACAAAAAGGGCACATAGGCGAGCAGGAACATGCCGACATAACCCGATGGGAGTTGTGGAGCGTCATCGAAATGCCTCAGTGATTGATATCTTCGCGTCGCGTGATAGTGGTGATCGGAGTGCCGTTCCAAATGAAATAACAGAATATTGGAGGCCACGTGATTCGCATTCCAGGAATGCCTGGGCTCGCACGCCTCATATCTTCCATCGGGCAATTTCTGGCGGAGCAAACCGTAATGTTCGACATAGTTGGCACCGGTTAGCTGGAACCAGGCCACCGGTGCTTGCAGCAAAAGGAAAAGCAAGGCCATTGCTCCGAAATAAGCGGTCAGCAACCCATACAGGACTATCGAGATCGCCAAGGACTGCAGAATGCTGTTGCCAAACGACCATAGCTTCTTGTCGAGTCGTGCAAGGCGTTGTTTTTCCAGCCTCCATCCGCGCCTGACGCCGCCGGGAATCTCGCGCATCGCAAATCGATAGATGTTCTCGCCAAAACGGGAACTCGCCGAATCCTCCGGCGTCGCTACCTGCGCGTGATGGCCGGCGTTATGCTCGATATTGAAATGAGGATAAGCGGAGACCGCCAGGACAATTTTGGCCAGGTTTTTTTCCAACGCCGTGTTTTTGTGACCAAGCTCATGCCCGGTGTTGATCGCCATACCATTGACCACACCGGTGGTAAAAACCAAAGCCAAAAATCCGGGCAGGGCGATTTCGTGCGAACCCACATACCAGGCCGCAACGATAAGCGTGATGAAATGCATCGGCACGGCGGCAAAGGTCAGATAGCGATAGTAACGATCGGCTTCAAGTTGCGGGACGATTTGCTCGGGTGGGTTCCTTTCATCCTCGCCGAGCCAGTAGTCGACCAGCGGCACCAGCGTGTAAATCAGCAACAGGGGAATCCACATGGTCCACTGCAAACCGCTATACAGGATCAACCCGATACCGAGCAGCGGTACAAGCGGGAAAAACGTTGCAATCATCCACCCGTAGCGTCGAGTGTCCCGATAGCTGATTTCCCCCGCGCCCGGATCCGTTGCTGAATAAGTATGCATAGATGTATTCCGCAGGAACTCATGGCCATTGGAGCGCGTATCTGCAAACTCACGAGACGCGCTCGACAAAGTATAGCGCCGCATACAGACCAATGCAGGGCTCATCCCATCTCCAGCAGCTTAGCCGCAAGTTGTTGAATTTCTAAAAGAAATCGAAAATTCTATCGTTCCTTATGTTTCAGCCACATCGATTTTCATGGCATAGTGCGAACCTTGTCACCCAAGAGCAGATCATCTGATGAGACAATCAGCCAAATTCAAACCGCTTTACGGGATTGCATGACCATAGAACCAAGACTAATAGTGTCGCGCCTGAACAAAGCAACTGCGTTCGCATTGCTGATTCTCGCCAGTTTGTTTTGGCAGAGTCCGGCCAGGGCTCAATGCGTCTGTGGATTCGGTGACGGCGCTTTTACGCTGACCACGATTTCAGTCGATGGCGACACCAGTGATTGGGCGGCGGTACTCGCCGATACTGATAATAATGTCTGCGATGGCCCTTCCGGTGGAATAGCGGATCTGGATGCACCGGTGCAGTCCACCGGCCGCGATATCGCCCAGTTTGCGTTTACTTGGGATGCTACCAACATCTACTTGTTTACCGAACGCGTGGGATCACAATCCAATGCCCAACAGTTTATTTATTATGCCGATATCGATAACGATGGCCTGATGGAAACCGGGGAACCCGTGATCGGCGTGTCCTGGAAGGGCAGCAATCGCAGAATCGATATCAGCCTGTTCTCCTATGTCTCCGCCAGCCCGGCCGGGGATCCGATGGTCGATGGCGGTGGACAGGCAGACGGCTATACATTACCCGGCGAATTTGTCGACGCATCAGGTGGTAACAACCCGGTGCGCAGTGGAACCTGGGGTTCCGCGAACGGGCTGAACATGGAATTCTCCATTTCCTGGGCCGAACTGGGCCTGGCGTCGGGAACGCCGTTTACCTTTCATGTCAGCAGCACCAATTCGGCGCTGAATGCCAACAACATTGCAGACAAGATAGACGACAACCTCAGTGGTTGCGGCGGGGGCCCTGGCGGCACGCAGTTTGTCGCGCTGGCTTTTTTGCCGAATCTGACCCTGAGCGGCCAGCACCTGGACGCGGTCGTCGGCGCACACACCTTGACCAACGATGGCAATGGCGATGACATTTTTGACCTGTCATCGGTGATTAGCGGCGATTACACGCCGACTGTGTCCTATTACCGCGATGCCGATGCCAGCGGCGACCTCAGCGCCGGCGATTTTCTTTTGTCCGACTCCGATGCCGATCTATTCCCGGATACCGGCCTGGTTGCAGCCGGCCAAACCATCGAGTTGCTGATCGTATACCAGATCGGGTTTGTATCGGGCTTCGACCCGATGGGAATCGCGACTGTCGTCACGACGACAACTTCGAGCGTCAATACGCTGGCCAACCAGATTGTGACCGATACCATCGAAGTGATCCTGGCGGCCGATCTCATCTTGGTCAAAAGCGCTGCCATCTCATCGGATCCGGTAAGCGGCGCGAGCAACCCGAAAGCAATTCCAGGCGCCGTTGCTTTGTACACGATCACCGTCAGCAACCAGGGTGGCAGACCCGCCGACATCGATACCACGGTGATTACCGACAGAATCCCGGCGGGTAGTTCGATGGTGGTCAACGATATAGGCGGTATCGGTTCCGGACCGCTGAGTTTCACCAATGGCAGCCCCGCGAGTGGTTTGACCTATACCTTCACCAGCCTTGGCGATATGTTTGACGACCTGGAGTTTTCCGATAATGGCGGCGCCAGCTTCATTTATATACCAATGGCCGATGCCAACGGCGTCGACGCCAACGTCACCGACATTCGGATCAATCCAAAAGGCGTTTTCCTGCCGTCATCGGGAGCAGGCAACCCGGGATTCACGATCACTTTCCGCGTCCGCGTACAATAAAAAAAACCCCGCTCAATGAGCGGGGTTTTTCATTTTCCGAAGGCTATTCAGACAGCCTCCATTTTCCTGTTTCTACTGAAACGCTATACCTTATTGCAGTGAGTAACGCAGGCGCGCATACCAGAAACCACCGTTAAATCCAAACGGTGTGAACTGGCTGTAGCGGTTACCCACACCACTGCGAGCACCGGAGTTCTCGCCGGGGAAGGTGTCAAAGACATTCTGCGCACCAATGGTGCCTGTCAGAGCATCGGTGATGTCATATGCCGCTTCGACATCGACCAGCCACTTGCCGCTATAAACCGCGCCATCTTCCGAGTCATACCACTCGTCGTAGTAACTTGTCCGATGTAGAAAACGGAATCTGTCGGTAACGTGGTGGTTGACCGTCAGGTTGACACGGAGTCCCGGGAGACCTTCCTGCAACTCGCGAATGCGAGTAGCGTCCAGCGTAGCCGGATTGAATTTTGTCACCTTGTTTTCAGTCCAGTTGAACGCCAGCGTAAAGTCGGTTTCTCCCAGAAGACTAGCGCTGTAATTGGCAATGAGATCGATACCCTGGGTTCTGGTCTCGAAGTCATTGACGAAGAAGCGGAAGT
>JAPUHG010000286.1 GCA_027297845.1 Gammaproteobacteria bacterium
GCTTTCAGTTTTTCAGGTCCGGACACAATGCATGTTGCAGAAGTGTTTGGCATCGATGGAGTGGTCGATGCGCCTTTTCAGATCTCTGGCCATGTCGCTCAGGAGGGTAGCCGATTCCAGTTCTCCGAAACGCGAGCGCAGCTTGGCGACAACGCAATAACCATCAATGGTTGGATCGACACCAGGAACACCATCCCCGATGGTGATATATCCATAAAGGCATCGGGACCGAATTTTTCCGTCATTGGTCCATTTACGGGAATTTCCGGTATCCCTGCTGAAACTTTCCAAATTGACGGCAGGATAAAAAAAATCGGGACCAGTGTAAGTTTTGACGATGTAAAAATTGCCGTTGGAGAAAATCGTATTACGGCCAAAGGAGCGTTTGCCGGGCGAGGCAGTGACGAGAACGAAATTACCTTTAGTGCTTCAGGACCCGATATGTCGATGCTGCAAGCAATGACCGGGTTGCAAGGCATTCCGGGAAAACCGTTTACGATATCGGCGCACCTCAGGCCCGATAAAGCAGGCTTTAAACTGGAAGACGCGACTGGCGTTTTTGGCGATAACCGGGTCGAAGTGAATGGCGTGGTCGGTACGAAAAGAGGGCTGACGGGCACCGATTTGCGGGTCAAAATTTCCGGAAGCGATCTGACGAACGTGGCGGTTTTAGCGAGAGTCCCATATCTGCCAGCGGGACCGTTCAAGGTTGCCGGCCATATTCAAATTAAAGACGATTTACTGAGCATTAAAGAGGCCACTGCGGTCACCGAGGGGTTCGATGCCTCAGCCAGGGGCACGGTTGGACTCGGACTCAAATCAGGTGGGTTCAAATTGGCGGTCTCCGCCAGCAGCCCCGACCTTGCTGATCTGTTGCAGATCGAATTCCTTGACCGTTTTGCCGGTGAAGATTTTCGGATCGAAGGAGGCATTGCTCACCGGGCCAATGTTTTTACGCTGGAATCGGTCCATGCGTTTATTGGCAGCATGGAGGTCGATATCGATGGCACCTTCGCGAGTGATGGCAGCACAGCCGATGTAGAAATAAAGATGAGCGCACCGGATGCCACCGTAGTGAGCGAACTCAGCGGCTACAACGACCTTCCAGACGGATCGATATCGGTCAATGGACGAATCGAAAAAACGCCTACTGATCTCGAACTCGGCGATGTGGAATTTCGTATCGGTGATAACCTGTTCACGGCAGACGGCACGCTCAGCAATGAACCTCTGCATAACGATAGCGACTTGCGTTTTTCAGCGGCCGGTCCGGATTTGCATCAACTCGGCCTGCCGTTTGGCATCGACATGTTGGCTGCCAAAGCGTTTACGGTATCAGGCGAAGTCAATGGTGTCCCAACGGGATTCGCGATTGAAAATCTTGATGCCAAAGTAGGGGAGAACACCCTGACTGGCCAATTCACCGCGGACCTGCGCGGCAAGCCCGAACTGTCCGGCGTGCTTTCATCCTCGTACATCGATGTGAGAGATCGTTTGACGCAGACCAGCGAACCAAAAGAAGAACCGAGCGGCGAAAAAGGGGAGTTTCTTTTCTCGAACAAGGCGCTTGAGCTCGATTGGCTGCAGCAGGTTAATATCGATATTGACCTGAACATTGATCATTTGCTCGTCCGGGCACTGGATGCACACGAATTCAAAATCGGCTTGAAGCTTCGCGATGGTGCTTTGACCATCGATCCCATGTCTTTTAACGAGAAGGACGGCAAAGTATCGGGCAACTTCCATCTTGAGCCATCGGCAGGGGGGGTTGAAATTGACGCCTCACTAAACGTAGAAAATGCGCACCTCGGTTTCCTGGCTTTCGAGGGGCAGGACCGATCAACAATGCCGTCTCTCAATGGGCGAATGGAACTCCACGGCACCGGCAATTCGGCCCACGAACTGGCGGCGTCGGCAAACGGCGTGATTTCTTTCACCTATGGTGCGGGTCGAACGCGGGATTTGCTTGGTTTTCGCCGCCTCAGCAATATGTTTACGAAATTTCTTGGAGGCGGCAAATCATCCAGTACTGAGGACAACTACATATCGCTGGAATGTGCGTTTTACCAGGTCAACGTCGTTAATGGTATCGCGACAACTGAAAAGCTGGCAATTCAAACCGACAAGCTAACTTTGGTTACTGCAGGTACTGTCAATCTGGCGGATGAGGCAATAGACCTGTCGATTCGAGCCAAACCACGAAAAGGTACTGGCATTAATGTCCTCAATATCGCCAAATCATTCGTGAAGCTCGGCGGAACCCTACAAAAACCCCAAATGATACTGGCAGCCAAGGGCTCAGCGACTACTGCGGGAGCCGCTATCGCGACCGGTGGCTTGTCGTTGTTCGCGAAGGGGTTCTGGGACAGAGTCAGTTCAGAAAAGGGAATCTGCGACAACAACTAAACGACAGCTAACGACGCGGCGCGGCTACGCATCCGATGCGTTATGCACAGCACCGTCAGGATGGCTGTTTCTCGCTCCGGATCCTAATGACGCCGGGGAGGCTAACAGTTATATACGCCTACCGCGCAACGTCGCGCCGTGCGTCGTGCCACGCCGGCAATGCTTACTGGCGTTAACGGACGCCCGACTCTGGCTTCGGCGCTCGGGATCACACTTTGAATACCCGGGACCGCCAGCTGCTCGCCAATTTCGGATCCGAAAGTCACGATGATCCCGATAATTACCAGGATACCCATTCGTTTCAATATGGTCATTTGGCTTCTCCTCTCACAAAGTGCGCCGGCAAGTCACCCGCCTCCTTAAGATCCTTCAATTCAACTTTCTCCGCATGAGTCGAGTTTTGGAAGCTGAAACCATGTGCTTCGGCTTTCCTTCCGGTTTTCCAGTTCCTGTATTGAATGCTGTATTGCGGCCCATGGGACATGAGTTTGGAGGTAATGACATAACGACAGGGGTACGGGCGATCCCCGTGTGCGATCCAGATTTGCCAATCAACTTCTTCAGTTCGAAAAGCGAGATAATCGCATTCAACGCCGCCGATCACAGCGCTGCCAAGGTCTTTTACGTCAACGACATCTGCCATCAGCGCATCATAGGAATTCGACAACAACAAATCGGCGGCCGGGAGGGGACGGTTATACTTAAACCTCAACTCATCGACCAGGTTATCAAGCGTGCCAGGAACATCAGCCTGCGCATACATGTTCAGGTTTTTGCCGAGTACGGTCAGCGTTTTTCCGTCAAAGAACATCTCGACATCCACAAATCCACCGGAGCGCGTAGAGCGGATCTTGTCGGGCCGCTTGATAGCAACAGTGCCTGAACTTGCCAACTCGAGTTTCTGATCATCAAAAGTAACCACCTCGAGGGTGGCATCGTATTCGAACGAAAGGGCTTTTTGCGAGCCTACGTAATCGGACATGGACTTGAGTATTCTCTTGGCATCTGCCTCATCGGCGCGCACCGTCATAGTCGTCCCTAATACAACTATCAAGGACAGCCCCACCGTGGATATACCGCGTACCGAATTCCTCACGAATTTTCGTGCTGTTTTATTCATCTCAATGCTCCTCTTTGAACTGCAACTGAATCCCGGCTACACGGAACCACGATCCGGATATGGCTGTACTCTAGTGGGGGCGGAGCAGAAAATCTGGTCTTTACGCGCCAAAAAGCTGGGTTATCGAAAGGTCACTTAACAGATATCGCTCCTTTGACTGAATCTGTGTCCGGCGATTACTTCATGGTTATCGTCAGGCCGCTAACGCCGGTGGAAAGTGCCAGGCCCTTTGAATTGGCCTTCACATGAATTTTCACACCCTTGTCGTTCGACAACCACATGCTGCCTTTACCTTTGCCTACCGTGATACCCAGCTCTTTCTCAAAATAAGTACCGGGAAAGTCCTTTACGTCATTTAATCCATAGACGTCACCCACGAGATGCATTTTGTGTATACCCACGCCACCGAGCTTCAATCCACCGGTTTTGAAGCTGTAGGACATGTCGCCCATGCGCAAAACACCGCCCCCCTTTTCGCCGCCGAGGATGAACATCACCTGCGTCTCATCGATAGTGATCGTCCCTGAGGGTTTCTCTTGTTCTTTTTGGGGGTCCACTTGGTCTTCTGCGATTGCCGTGCCGATTCCCAATAACATAACGGGGACAGCCAGCAGCAACCCATATAATGTGCGTCTCGTTTTCATGGCTCATACTCCTGATCGGATTGAGATTCGTCTCATGCTACACGCTGCGAATCGCGTTCTCTGGTCATTTCCCGCCAAATCGCTGCATTGCACCGTTGAACCGAAAGCTCAACTTAGGTCTCGCGGCAACAGTTACGACCACTGAAGCTAGAAGGCGGCTGACGATAGATTCGACATTGCCGAAGAACAGCTCAAAGACATCGGCCGACTGCTCACGCAGTCAAGCTTACTCCCCATCGGTGCCGCGTCGCAGGCGGCGATCTCGGCCGAGCACTCCGAGCCGACAGCATTCAGACGCGTACGTCTAAACAGGACCGCATCTACAAACCTGACAAGCTCGACATCGCAGCCCACGGAGTATTCGTATCCGGCCTGTTTGTTGGCAGCAAGACAGCCGAGAATGCGCCCGTCACCCGCCGGGGTCGAGGCGCAGAATTTTTTAATTTCGTCCGCGCAAGCGTCCATGAATTCGCCCGCGGTGCCTGAGATATCGTCGATCTTGACTACGGCAAGCTCCTCTTTCACCTGGATAATCTTGCCGCTGGGTTTGAGGTAGGTTTTTGTTATCTCGACTGTGGCGACATCAGCAATGGCTGGAATAAAGAAAACCACTTCCACCCGTCGGTTGGGCAGCAGACAGTCTTTCAGTGCGTCGCCGCTCAAGTCTTCGCACA
Source organism: Gammaproteobacteria bacterium (assembly GCA_027297845.1). Taxonomy (GTDB): domain Bacteria; phylum Pseudomonadota; class Gammaproteobacteria; order Steroidobacterales; family MnTg04; genus MnTg04. The sequence goes on from JAPUHG010000286.1 coordinate 4,845, forward strand.
CAACAATCGGGTTATTCTCCCCGCGACCAATCGCCGTTACCCGTCCGGACGGGACTCCGGCAGAAACCAGGTAGTCACGCGCTGAATCTGCGCGCCTCTGCGAAAGGCCCTGATTGTATTTTTCGTTACCGATGCGGTCCGTATGACCGAAAATCGTGATGGCCGGAACGTAGTTACCAATTAACGTTACGATCCCGTCCAGTTCCGCCTGGCCCTCCGCACTTAAATCGGCGCTATTGAATGCGAATGCATCGTCGGCCTGCAAATACGATGTCACCAGATGAGTATCGATGTCTTCGATGTAGACTTGCGTGTCCAGCGGCGTAGCTGTTTCGAGACTCCAGGCGATCTCCCACCGATCCGGTGGCAGATAGACGCCCAGCTTCTCACCTTTGGTCATATAGTCGGCCGTCTTTTCCTCGCCATCTACTGTATATCTGAAACCGCGCGGCGGTCGGAAGGAAATTTTTCGCAGACTCGAGCCGTTCTCATCCAACATATTCAGCGTAACGCGGGTGACGCTGCGGTCCCGAGTGCTGCGCCTAACGTTGAGAATCACTGCATTCACTTTGACGTAGAGCGACCCCGCGGCGCTGCGAACTACTCGCCGGCATGCCCGTGCAATCTCGGGGAACTTGCTGGTCACTGCTTCGCGGAACTCCAGATCCGAGCACTCAACCTCTGACTCGGTGGCCCAGGTATCTGCCGTCTTTCCTGACGCAGACGGGCGCTCTTGTGCACTCGTGGCACCCGCCATTAGAAAGACCGCGCACCAGGCGACTATTAGAATCGATTTCATATCCATCACCCCTTAACTGTTTTTTAAGACCAACTGTTCGAAAAAGCAGTTAGCGAACCCGCGAAATTGTTTCGGCCCGCCGACTTACACATATGATAAGAAAAAAGATTTGGTTTATCTGGTCATCTCGCGCCAAATTTCCATATTCAGGATGTCCGTCCCATTATGAAACCTGGGGGCATATCCAACTGCATCGACCAATATCTGGCTCGCCGGTCGTTTCTGCTTGGGCTAGCGGTGCAGGATACCTCGTCTCGTGCTGATGCCCAGTCGTTCGCCGAGGGTCAGGTAGTAGGCGGTATTGCCGCCTTGGGTCAAGCCCGCCGCCACGTATACCGGCCCGATCGGCGTATCGAGACCGAGCCATAAACTGGCCCCGAAAAGACCGTTATCGAACTTGATCTCATCGCTGCTCTGGAATACGTTGCCGTACTCGAGACTGATGC
>JAPUHG010000287.1 GCA_027297845.1 Gammaproteobacteria bacterium
GACCGCCTCTAGACCAGTAGTGAGGGACGGTACTTCTCGGCGCTTGCGAAAGGCGAAGGGCCGGACGACCTGGCCGCCGCCCTCTACGGACAGCCGGTCGAGGAGCAGGTCTTCGTCCTCGAGGCCGCGTAGCTCATCGTATCAACGGAGATCGAATAGCGGAATCTGGCCTGTTAGGATGGTAAATGGATGACCCTTACAATCTGCGACGTTTCGTAGAAGCCCAAGATCCCGTTTATGAGGCGATATTCGATGAGCTAAAGTCGGGATTGAAAACGAGCCACTGGATGTGGTTTGTGTTTCCACAGATCAAAGGTCTGGGTTTCAGCTCGATGGCACGACAATTTGCAATAGCTTCCGTAGAGGAAGCCGAGGCTTACTTGGGGCATCCCATTCTTGGGGCTCGGTTGCGAGATTGTACTCAGCTGGTCAACGATGTAGAGGGGCGCACAGCAAGACAGATTTTCGGCCACCCTGATGATTTGAAATTTCGATCGTCAATGACGCTGTTCGCCAAAGTCGCACAAGACGATCACGTATTTGAGGCCGCCCTTGCAAAGTACAGCGAAGGCAAACACGATCCGTTGACGCTTAGAGTCTTGGGGTAAGGCTCACCGCTGACTATTATGCGATTTTGGTCATCTCTGTGGCCGAATCAGGGCGATTGCGAGGCGTAGTTCTCGCGCCTATAGCGCGCGATGACCGAGGCCGCCTCCAGAATCACCATCACACTGGTCACCAGGACAATTAGGTCTATCGTAACAAGCACCCAGTTCCCAGCCTGGTACCATTCGATCAGTTTCAGCACGGCGGCCCACACTGACGTGATCATTACGAAGATCATCGGTATCAGCGTATAGCGCGCCGGACGCCCCAGCCTGATAAGCATCACGGATAACACCAGCAGAGTGAGTCCAGCGAGGATCTGGTTGGTCGAGCCGAACAACGGCCAGATTGTCAGGCCGCCGGACCCGGACGCGCCACCGGCACCGAACGCCAGCAACAAACAGCAGCCGACAGCGACTACGGTGGCCAGGATGCCATTCTTCAGTACGGGAATTCCGTAGATCTCGCCCCATTCCTGGATGATGTAGCGCTGCAATCGAACGCCGGTATCCATCGTGGTAGCGGCAAACAGCACCACCATTGTCGCAAGCAAGGTCGTCGAAATATTGAGCGGCAGGCCCCAGCCATTTTGAATTAGCTGTGCCCCGCCCTGAACAAACGTGGCGGCGCCGGCCTGACCGTACTGGTCGTATATTTCGTGCCACAGCTCCGGCGTTGCCGCAAGCGTGACACCGCTGACCGCAACGATGGTGATCAGCGCCAGAGAGCCTTCGCCGACAGCGCCAAGATAACCCACAAACCTCGCATCGGTTTCCTTATCGATCTGTTTAGAAGTCGTGCCGGAGGACACTATGCCGTGAAAGCCCGACACTGCGCCGCAGGCAATTGTCACGAATAACAGCGGCACCAGAGAGGGCGATTCGGCCGCGACCATGCTATTGAATGCCGGAGCTGATATGTCCGGCATTGACAGCAAGACGGCGCTGTAGAGAAGGAACAAGCCAACAAAGAGCTGCATGCCATTGATGAAATCTCGCGGCTGCAGCAGCACCCACACCGGCAGCATCGAAGCAATGGCGGCATACACGAAGAGAATAATAAGCCAGTTGGCATTCGCCGCCAGGCCGAACAGCTGCTCTGGGAGCTCGATCGGTACCAGACTGCCTATGTATATGGAGACGTAGAGTGCAGTCACACCAAGCACGGAAAGCACGGTCAGATTGAAATTGCGATGAAGGAGTTGACCGACGATTAACGCAACCGCGATCGCTGACCACGCCGGGAAAACGGCGCTGGGGGTACCGACAAATAATCCGGCGATAACCACACCGAATACCGCGTTTACCATCAGCAACACCAGGAAAATGACAATCATGAACAGCGACCGAGTGCGTTTGCCGATGACCTCTTCCGATAGCGCGCCTATGGACTTGCCCTTGTTTCTGACACTGGCCCAGATAGCACCGAAGTCGTGCACCCCGGCGAAAAATATCGTCCCCAGGGTTACCCACAGAACCGCAGGTACCCAGCCCCAGTAAACGGCGATGGCAGGCCCTACAATCGGCGCCGCGCCCGCAACCGAAGTGAAGTGATGGCCCCACAGCACATACCTGTTAGTCGGCAGGTAATCAACGCCATCGTTGAATTCGTGCGCTGGCGTTACAAAGTTCGGGTCGAGCTGATAGATCTTGCTTGCTATGAATTTTGAATAGAAAAACCAGCCGCACGCCATTCCGGCGATTCCAAGAACGACAATCATGACCGATTGCATGAATGACTCCCCTCATCGAGATTAACGGCAGAGCTTATCCCGCGCCGGTCGATTTTCAAAGTTGATTCCGGGCTTATTTCGGGGAGAATTCAATGGACTTTGGGTCATCTAGCCGCCTGAACTAGGTAGAATCAACCCTGAGAACGATGCCCAATCCAGGGGGGACATATGGTCTCGGTCCGGGGTGAGTTGAAACGACGTAATGTAGCCAAAATCGCGGTGGCCTATGCCATCGGTGGATGCCTCGTATTGAGCACTCGATTCGCTGGGGCGCAAGAAGCACCCCCAGCCCTCACAGGGATGTGGAGCACGACGGTGACGGCCGTCGAGCATCCGGATTGGACGATTGAAGACCTTTTCGCCTGCAATTGCACCCCGGGAACCTACGAGTACCTTCACGAGCTCCTGCTCCCGGAGAACGACCATCTCTCCGCCGCGGA
>JAPUHG010000288.1 GCA_027297845.1 Gammaproteobacteria bacterium
CAACTGGCCGTTGCTCATGACCTGCCTGATCGTGTTGCTGGCGTTATTGCTGGCCGGGCAGATCAGGCGTTCGCCATAGTGTCGCCACTGCTTCGGCTACGGTATCCTTGCGCGTCCGGCGCAGCGCCTTGCCCGGAATAGCGTACAGGGAACCGATGGAAGAGAAATACCTGCCAAAACCGATAGAAGCACAGGCTCAGGCCTGGTGGGAGGAGCACGCGAGTTTTGCCGCCCGCGAAGACGCGCCTGGCGAGAAGTTCTATTGCCTGAGCATGTTTCCCTATCCCAGTGGACGCTTGCACATGGGCCACGTCCGTAATTACACGATTGGTGATGTCATCAGTCGCTATCAGCGTATGCAGGGACGCAACGTGATGCAGCCGATCGGTTTCGACGCTTTTGGCATGCCTGCTGAAAACGCGGCGATACAGAACAAAGTGCCACCGGCGAAATGGACTTACCAGAACGTCATCTACATGCAGGAACAGTTTCGCGAGCTCGGTTTTGCCTTTGACTGGAAACGCGAGCTGGTGACCTGCAAACCGGAATACTACCGCTGGGAGCAGTGGCTGTTTGTACAACTGTATAAAAAGGAATTGGTGTACCGGAAAAACGCGATGGTTAACTGGGACCCGGTTGACCAGACCGTCCTGGCCAACGAACAGGTGATCGACGGCCGCGGCTGGCGATCCGGCGCCTTGGTCGAGCGCCGTGAAATTCCGCAGTGGTTCATGCGCATTACCGCCTATGCCGACGAGTTGCTGGCAGAGCTCGAGCACCTGGATCACTGGCCGGAAGCGGTTCGTACGATGCAACGAAACTGGATTGGGCGTTCCGAGGGGCTGGATATCAATTTTCCGGTCGAAGACGAGCCAGAACCGCTGACCGTATTCACCACGCGCCCCGATACGCTGATGGGAGTCAGCTATATGGCGGTTGCGGCCGAGCACCCGCTGGCGATCAAGGCGGCCGCCGCCAATCCGGAACTGGCGGAGTTCCTCGAAGAATGCCCCAGCAGTGTTACCGCCGAAGCCGATCTCGAGACCATGGAAAAAGTAGGCATGGCGCTGGGGATCGACGCGATCCACCCGGTGACCGGCGACAAGATCCCGGTCTGGACCGCCAACTTTGTCCTGATGACCTATGGCACGGGCGCAGTCATGGCTGTGCCGGGTCACGACCACCGTGACTGGGAGTTCGCCACTAAATACGGCTTGCCAATCGTGCAGGTCATCGAACCGGACGATGGCAGCGAAGTCGATTTGTCGGCAGGCGCGAACATCGCCTGTGGCACGCTGGTTAACTCAGCGGACTATACCGGCATGAGCAGTCAACAGGCGTTCGATGCGCTGGCTGAGTATCTGGCCGAAAATAATATCGGTGGCCGGCGGACCAACTACCGCTTGCGCGACTGGGGCGTATCCCGGCAACGCTACTGGGGTGCGCCAATTCCGATTATTTACTGTCCCGAGTGTGGCGACCTTCCGGTTCCGGAAGACCAGTTGCCCGTGGTGTTGCCCGAGGACGTGGCGGTAACCGGCGACGGTTCGCCGCTGCAAAACATGGCGGAGTTTTACCGGGTTGATTGTCCGCAATGTGGGGGAGAGGCGAAGCGGGAGACAGATACTTTCGATACTTTTTTCGAGTCGTCCTGGTATTTCGCCCGCTACGCCAGTTATGACTGCGCCGACGCCATGCTCGACCAGCGCGCCGATTACTGGATGCCGGTGGATCAATACATCGGTGGAATCGAACACGCGATCCTGCACTTGTTGTATGCACGCTTTTTCCAAAAGGCCATGCGCGATCTCGGGCTGATGAAATGCGGCGAACCATTCACCCGCCTGCTGACCCAGGGCATGGTGTTGAAAGACGGTGCAAAGATGTCCAAGTCCAAGCGCAACACGGTCGATCCGCAGGGGATGATTGATCGTTATGGCGCCGATACGGTCAGACTGTTCATGATGTTTGCATCTCCACCCGAACAATCGCTGGACTGGTCCGATGCGGGCGTTCAGGGGGCGTTTCGTTTTTTGAAGCGATTTTGGAAACTGGTTTACCGGCACGTCGATGAAGGTCCGGTGGACGATCTGGATATCGCCTCGTTGAATGCCGAACAAAAAGAGCTCAGACGGCAAACCCACGAGACGATCAGCAAAGTCGGTGACGATGTTGGTCGCCGCTTCACCTTCAATACGGCGATTGCCTCGGTGATGGAGTTGCTCAACCATGTCTCGAAGTCAGAAGATCGCAGCGTCCAGGGCAGAGCGGTCAACCAGGAGGCTTTGGAGGCCGCCTGCCTGTTGTTGTCGCCTATAGTTCCGCATATTTGCCACCAGCTCTGGCAGGATCTGGGTCATGAACAGGCGGTGGTCGATGTGCGCTGGCCCGCGGTGGACGAGGTGGCGAGAGCGAAGGACATGCTGGAAATTGTGGTACAGGTTAATGGCAAGCTCAGATCCCGTATATCGGTGGCAGCCGATGCCGATCGCGAGCTGATCGGGCAGCTGGCGCTCGAAGATGAGAATGTGCAACGATTCATCGGCGGCAAAGAGGTTCGCAAATTGATTGTCGTGCCGGGAAGGTTGGTCAATGTCGTTGTTTAGCTCGCATATTTCAACAAGGCGCCGGCCATTTGGGTTTATCGTCGGTGTTCCGCTTCTGTTGCTGTCCGCCTGCGGTTACCAGTTACAAAGTTACGAACGGATGCCGGAGGAGATGCAAGTAACCTATTTGCAGGCCCCGGATCATTACAGCCAGTTTTATCGCCAGCTGCGTCGTGCGCTTGACGATGCCGGCATCACATTGACCAGGGACCCGGGCCAGGCTATGGCCACGCTGGTGATTGCCAAGGATGAGACCGGGCAACGTCTGGTCACCGTTTCCGCGCAAAACGAACCGCTCGAGTTTGAAGTGTTTTATAAAGTCAGTTACCTGGTCAGATCGGTAAATGGTGAGTTGCTGCCCGCGCAATCCATATCGGTTACTCGTGACTACACCTATGACCGGACCATCGTGCTTGGGAAACGCCAGGAGGAGGAAATCCTGCGTGAAGAACTGGTTCGCGACCTGGTCAGGCGAGTGCTGCGATCTCTGAACACGATCGGCAATGGCGCGACCTGATACTCCGGTCGTTCGCCTGGCGGAACTCGATAAGGATTCCGTGAGCGATCTGCTCGGCCATTATGGCATGAGCCTGATCATGGTGGAGCATCAGGCCGATATCCCCGGTTCCTTCTGGGGTGAACCCGAGGCCGGGCTGGTGGATAACCGCTTGTATGCCAGGGCCGATACGCCGGTGCACTCCGTGTTGCACGAGGCCTCACATTTTATATGCATGGACCCGCACAGACGGCAAAACCTGCATACCGATGCCGGTGGGGATCATGACGAGGAAAACGGTGTTTGTTATCTGCAGGTATTGTTGGCGGACCAGCCCGGATTCATGGGCAGGGAACGGATGTTCGAGGACATGGATTGCTGGGGATACAGCTTCCGGCTCGGTGGCGCCAAACGCTGGTTTTATCAGGATGCCGGTGACGCGTTGCAGTGGTTGATCCGGCACGGTCTGCTAAGCGGCGATGCAGAGCCGCTTGGTGCCTTGCGCCTATAGTCATGGCCCACCGACCGTGACACTGGCGGCCATACCAGCCGGCGGTTATGATGCAAGGTACAAAGCGTGGAAACAGAATGCAGCCGCTGATATCGGCAATGACAATTACCGCACAAACGAAAGCCAACCTTGGGTGTCGCGTCGCCGCACCTGAGCGGGGCGTACAGAATTCTTAGTGACTAGCGAAAAAAAGCACAGCCCCGACCAAAAAAACCGCTTGCACCCTGTTTATCTGATCGCAGGAGATGATCCGCTGTTAGTGCAGGAAGCGGTTGACTCCGTCAGGCAGCAGGCGGCGGGCGCAATCCGCAGGACCTTTTTTTCGACCGACGATTTCGATTGGCAAGAGCTCACCACCAGCGGCGACAACATGTCCTTGTTCGGTGATCAGCAACTGGTCGAGATGCATATTCCAGGCGGTAAACCCGGAGCCATCGGCAGTCGGGTACTCCGGGACATCGCGGCGAAACCGCCGGAACACGATATCCTCATGGTGATCGTCTCCGGCGCGAGATACGGCGACCTGAAAAAGGCGAGTTGGGCGAAGGCGCTGGGCGCTGCGGGTCAGCGGATAGAGGCCTGGAGACCAAAACCGGAAGAGATGCCACGCTGGGTCAGCGAACGCATGCAAAAGGCGGGACTCCAGCCCGATGCGGCAGCGGCGCGACTGCTGGCTGAGCGGGTTGAGGGCAACCTGGTGGCGGCATCGCAGGAAATACAAAAGCTGTTGCTGTTGCGTGGCCCGGGACCGGTTGACGAAAAAGCCGTCAGCGAGGCGGTGACCGACAGCGCCCGGTTTGATGTATTCCAGCTGACCGGCGCCGCGTTGGCGGGCAGTGCGAGTCGTGCTCTGCGGGTTTTGTATGGACTGAGAGACGAACATCTTGCGCCAGCGATCGTGAGCTGGGCGCTGGCCCGCGATGTCATCGATCTTTGTCAGATCGCGGGCGCGACGCCGGAGAGCCAGCCAAAAAAACTCTGGCCGGCGAGAACGCGGCAGTTGGAGCCGGCGGTCCGCCGGCTTGGCGTCAACCGCTGCCGGCAACTGCTGATGGCGACGGCGCGCGCGGATGCCATGACCAAGGGGCAGCTCCGCGGCGACCCCTGGGCGCAATTCGCCGCCATCGTCAGTGCGCTGGCCGGTAAGCGAACCAGGGCAGTGGCATGAACCCGATCGGAATTTTTGGCGGCACCTTCGACCCGATCCATTACGGACACCTACGAACGGCGTTCGAGCTTACCGAAGCCCTGCGCCTGAGCGAGCTTCGTTTTATGCCATGCGGCGTGCCACCGCACCGTGAGGTGTCGGTCGCCAGCACGGAGCACCGCCTGGCCATGGTCAAGGTTGCGACCGAAGCGCAACATGGTTTTGTCGTCGATGATCGTGAGACCAGGCGTGAAGGCCCATCCTATTCGGTCGATACGCTCAGTGAACTGCGTGCGGAATTTCCAGACCGGTCGCTTTGCCTGATTGTCGGCATGGACGTTTTTCTCGGTTTGCCCAAGTGGTACCAGTGGCGCGAAATTCTTCATCTCGCTCATGTCGTAGTCGCCCAGCGCCCCGGCTGGAAGGCGCCGGGTCTGGGGCCGCTGGGTGAGCTGCTGGCCGATCGCGGTACCACCCGGGTCGAAGAGCTGCACGACTCATTGGCCGGATCGATTTTTATACACGCCGTCACCCAACTGGAAATCTCTTCTTCCGGAGTCAGGCAACTGGTCGCTTCCGGGGGTGATCCGCGTTTTCTGATGCCCGATGGTGTCCGGCGACTGATCATGGATACCGGTTGCTATCGCGATTCAAGCGTGGAAAATGTTGGTGGCTAGACTTGTTGCATAAACCGAGGAAATGCATGAAAACCAAAAACCTGCTCGATCTGGTAGTAAACGCGTTGGCGGACATGAAGGGGCAAGACCTAGAAGTCCTGGATGTCAGTGACATGACCGCAGTTACCGACACCATGGTGATTGTCAGTGGAACATCGAATCGTCACGTGCGATCGCTGGCCGACAGCGTGGTCATGAAAGCAAAGGAAAACGGGCGTCAGCCCCTCGGTGTAGAAGGCGAACAACAGGGTGACTGGATTCTGGTCGATCTGAACGAGGTGCTGGTGCATGTCATGCTGCCGAAGGCGAGAGATTTCTATAACCTGGAGAAACTCTGGAAAATCAGCGGTGCGGCCAGGCGTGCTGCCCAATCTGCACCCTAGCCCGGATGTCATGGATACGTTCGCGCCCTTGCTTGAGCCTTGTCCGGGCTCGTAGCTCGCTGCTGCGGGGTGCATCATGCAACTAAAACTGATTGCCGCCGGGACCCGCATGCCTGCCTGGGTAGAGCAAGGTTACCAGGAGTATGCTCGCCGCCTGCGCAGCGATTGGCGTCTTGAACTGGTGGAAATCCCGCTTGGAAAGCGCACACGGGGTTCTTCCGATGACCGGGCCAAAGACGATGAGGGTCGACGCATGCTCCGCCGGGTCGCGACCGGCGATCGTGTAGTCGCCATGGAAGTAACAGGAAGGCCGCTGGATACCAAGGGACTGGCCCATTGTCTCGAGGATTGGCGTCAGGACGGGCGCAATGTTTCGATGTTGATCGGCGGCCCGGACGGGTTGTCCGCAGCCTGTCTGCAGAAGGCTGATTTCAAGCTGTCTTTGTCCGCATTGACTCTGCCTCATGGGATGGTTCGGGTACTGCTGGCCGAGCAGATCTACAGAGCCTGGAGCTTGCTGCATAATCA
>JAPUHG010000289.1 GCA_027297845.1 Gammaproteobacteria bacterium
AAGCAGAGCGAGGCGCAACTTGAAACTACTCACATTTACGACCACACAACATTCGGCCCGCAGGCTCGGTGTACATTTCGAAGGCAAGACAATTATCGACCTGGCTCGCGCCTACGAGGTGTATTGCGACGCGCGAGCACCGGACTGGTTTGATTCGGTTAGCAATCTGCTCAAAGGTGGCGACCGGGCCATGGCGCTGGCGCAGGAGATCCACGACTTCGCAAGCGCCAAAACCATTGCCGACGACTCCATATTCCTGGACATGGACGACATCGTCTTTCATCCGCCCGCCGGGGACAGCGCGAAGATTCTTTGCGTGACCATGAACTACAGTTCCCATGCCAAGGCGAGCGGCACCAAGCAATCCACCGAGCCCTATTTCTTTATCAAGATGCCGACGCTGATGACGCCGCACCAGGCGCCGATCTGCCACTCAAAAACGTCTGAGAAGCACGACAGCGAGATCGAGCTCGCCGTGATTATCGGCAAACGTGGCAAATACATCTCCCGCGACGATGCATTTGACTACATCGCCGGCTACTCGGTTATCAACGACTTCAGTTTCCGCGACCGCCGATCCTTGCCTGATGACTCTAATTCAGCGCGGTTGCATTGGTTTACGCTGAAAAACCTCGACAACGCGGCTCCGATCGGTCCGTGGCTCGTGACCAAGGACGAAATTCCTGACCCGTATGACCTGGAGATCACATTGACGCTGGATAATGAGCCCGAGCTCAAACAGAGCGGCTCGACAGAGGGCATGATGCACAGAATCGAGGATCTCGTCATGCACGCGTCCAACGGACTGACGCTGGAACCAGGCGACGTTATTGCCACGGGCACACCGCATGACGTGGCGTTTGGCCAGCAACGCTTCCTGCAAGACGGCGATATCCTCCGCGCCGAAATCACGAAGATCGGCGCCCTCGTTAATCCGATCCGAAGCGAGGTCTGAAGCGATGAGCGCCACACCCGAACTCTCTCGAGAAGCTTTTATTGAGGACCTGATTGCCCATAATTTCACGACGTATTTTGTCGCGACACACTCGAAGTCCGCTAGCAGCAACCCGGCATTTCGCTTTACTCCAAGCCCCGTGAGCATCGCCGTGCCCTACTCCTGGTCGTATAGCGATGCCAGGGAGCGCCTGATGAGCCTGAGCTCACTTTTGACTACCGAAGAGGCCGAACGGCGGAATATCAATTTCGTAAACCCCTCGCTCAAGGATTTCATGCCCGCTGCTGCATTGCCGACATTGCGTGGCGGTATCCAGCTTTTGTTACCCGACGAACAAGCGTACTCGCACCGCCACACCGCAAATGCGTTCCGCCTGGTTTTCGAGGCACCGGAATCCGGCGCATACACCAACGTCGAAGGCAACCGGCTACCGATGTCGATGGGCGACCTGATACTGACGCCTAACTGGACCTGGCACGACCATCACAACGAAGGCGACTCCCACGTCATCTGGTATGACGGTCTCGATGTGCTCATGGCCTATTGGATTGGCGGCGTATTTTACGAAGAGATGGTTGACGTCACGGGCGAGAAGTACCAGGCAATCAAGCACGGGGCGAATGCCGTAACCGACAATTTCGGCCCGGGCATGATCCATCGCAGGAAAATGTTCCCGGACCATATTCCGGCATCCAACAACCCGCTGATTTACTATCCGTACAGCAAGGCTCGGGCTGCGCTCACGGAACTGGCTGATCAAGGTGCAGGGGACCCACACGAAGGAATAGTGGTCGAGTACGTAAACCCAGTTACCTGCGGCCCGACCTTCCCCACCATGGGGACATCGATACGACTTATCAAAGAACAGTCGACTGTCGAGGCCATGCACAAAACGGAAAACATCATATTCATAACGATGGAAGGATCGGTGACTTTTCACCTTCCCGATGATCAAAAGTTCACGACCGAACTGCATGACGTCACGGCAATGCCATCGTGGGTGCCGTACAGTATTACGAACAGCAGCAAAACCCCGGCCGTGCTGTTTTCACAGACTGACCGCCCGTTATTCGAAACGCTGGGTTTTTATCGGGAGCAAAAAACTTGAGTCACATTCATTGAGTTAAGCTGATTCTAATGTCTGCTTTCGATTGCGGACATTGACCACTGCTCCGATTATGATTTGAATCAGGCGTAATCAGGAGGCGGCCAATGGAGCGAGAGCAGTGGAAAGATTTAGCGGAGGCTATAGGGTTTGTGGCGCTTGTGGCCGTTTCCTGTCCGTAAGCACATAGCTTTATCGGTCGATTGAATGACTGCTTCATGCTCAGAAGCGACCTGACTACTGAAGACGCTGTACCGCTTCGAGTGATTTCTGGACATTCTCCATCGGAGAGACTCCACCGATGGTCTCGGCGATCTCGCCATCTGGCGTCACGATGAACGTCGTACGTTCGGCGAAGCCGTGATTGACCTCGATGCCGCGCGTGTCCTTCTTTCCCTCGCGGGCGTCGCGAACGGTGAGTTCAAACGATCTGGCACTTTCTCCTGTTGCGTCAGAGGCTACCGCAAGCTTGCCAGCGCAATACGCCGGATCGGCCGAGAAGTC
>JAPUHG010000029.1 GCA_027297845.1 Gammaproteobacteria bacterium
CCAAAACGCCGTTCGCGACTATGAAAACCGCCCACCGCCGCTTCCAGCTCCTGTTGACCAAAATCGGGCCACAGCAATTCGCTGAAATGCAGTTCCGTATACGCCAGATTCCAAAGCAGAAAATTACTGACTCGAGAATCACCACCCGTTCGAATAAACAGATCGGGATCCCCCACGCTGGCGAGCTGGATCTTCGCTGCCAGGCGCTCTTCGTCTATGTCGTCCACCGACAATTCGGCATCGGCAACCTGCCGTGCCAGCTGTTTGCATGCATTGACGATATCCCAACGGCCGCCATAGGCGACTGCGACGACCAGGTTTAGCCGATCGTTCGCTGCGGTCAACGCTTCCGATTCTTCGACCTGGAGCACAAGATCTGCGGGTAACTGCTGGCGATCGCCGATGACCGTCAGTCTGACTCCCTGCTCATTTAACTCCGGCACCTGTTTGTTCAGGGCCTCGATAAACAAGGCCATCAGCTTTTGTACTTCTTCCTTTGGCCGACCCCAGTTTTCACTGCTGAACGCAAACAGGGTCAGGGTCTGGATTCCCAGCGCCGGACAGGCCTCGACGACTCGCCGGGCTGCCTTTACCCCTGCTCGATGACCGGCATGCCGAGGCAATTTGCGCTTCTTCGCCCAGCGACCATTGCCATCCATGATAATCGCTACGTGCATGGCTTCGGTGGCATTTTGCTGCTCGCCGGTTTTGTCTGGCTCGTTCACCATCGTTAATTAAGATACGGTCTGTCGAGCCGGCACAAGTACCGGGCCGTTGTGCCGAAGTCCTTATACCTCCAGCAGCTCAGCTTCTTTTTCTGCCAGAATTTTTTCGATCCCGGCAATATGATCGTCGGTCAGTTTCTGAACCTCGTCATGAGCACGATGATCATCGTCTTCGGTGATCATTTTTTCCTTGAGAAGTTCTTTGACATCATGCAAAGCGTCGCGACGAATATTGCGTACCGCGACTCGTCCGTTCTCCGCCTCGTGACGAACCACGCGAGTCATATCCTTGCGTCGCTCCTCGGTCAGCGCCGGTAACGGAACGCGAATCACCAGTCCCGAGGTCGCCGGGTTGAGTCCCAGGTCGGCAGTCATGATGGCTTTTTCAACCACCTGGATCATGGGCTTCTCCCACGGCGTTACCGCCAGCGTCCGTGAGTCTTCGACCGTAATATTGGCAACCTGGTTAAGGGGAACCTGTGCGCCGTAGTATTCAACCGTGATGTGTTCGAGCAGGCTGGTATGCGCACGCCCGGTTCTGAGTTTCTTCAACTCCTGAACAAACGCGTCCACGCTCTTGTACATTCGCGTCGATGCGCTTTTCTCAATATCTTTAATCATTAACCGCCTCCTGCATCTCCGTCACGTCGCTATTGACCAGGGTTCCCAGTGGCTCGCCCCGCACGATACGCAACAAGTTTCCTTCTGTTGTCATGTTGAACACACGCAGCGGTATATTGTTGTCGCGACACATGACGATTGCGGTCGCATCCATGACCTGCAGCTTGCCGTGCAGCACCTGGTCATAACTAATTTGCGTATAACGCCGCGCGCCAGGATCCTTGACCGGATCGGCGGAATAAACGCCATCGACCTTGGTTGCTTTGAGAAGTATATCTGCGCCTATTTCGATCGCCCGCAAACTGGCTGCCGTATCAGTTGTAAAAAACGGGTTCCCGGTGCCCGCCGCGAAAATTGCTACCCGGCCTTTTTCCAAATGCCGGATTGCCCGCCGCCTGATGTAATCCTCGCAAACTTCGTTGATCTGCAGAGCCGACATAACCCGGGCGTAGCAGCCTTCTCTTTCCAATGCGTCCTGCAGCGCCAGACTGTTGATCACGGTTGCCAGCATGCCCATCTGGTCGCCGGTGACCCGATCCATCCCGGATCTCGCCAGACCAGCACCGCGGAAGATATTGCCACCGCCAATCACCACGCCAATCTGGATACCCATGGCGCTGACTTCGGCGATCTCTGCTGCAATGCAGCGAATCACTTCCGGGTCCACGCCGTAATCCAGCTCACCCATCAGCGCCTCACCGCTGAGTTTTAGCAGAATTCGCTTCTGAACCGGTCCTGAATCGCCCATAAAGTCTCTTTTTTTCCAGATTTCGCGGATACAAAGAACCCCGCTCTCGCGGGGTTCCCGATATTACCCGATTTCGCGACTCGTGGCTTAGTCGCGAGGGATCGCAGATTTTTCGGTGGGGCCTAGCCTGGCTTAGCCCCCCTTTACTTGCGCCATGACCTCGTCGGCAAAATTCTCCTCGACCTTCTCGATGCCCTCGCCCACCTCAAAACGCACGAAACGGACCACCGTGGCATTGTTTTTCGCCAGCAACTTGCCAACGGTGATATCCGGATCCTTGACGAAGGGCTGTCCGGTCAGGGTGATTTCCGCCAGGTATTTGCGCATCCGCCCATCAACCATTTTCTCGACAATATCGTCGGGCTTGCCCTCGGTTCGTGCCTGCTCGACCAGGATTTCTCTTTCCTTGGCCAGTTTTTCCTGCGGCACATCGTCCGCGGACACACACATGGGGCTGATCGCAGCCACGTGCATCGCGATATCCCGTCCGAGATTCTCATCCCCACCCTTGGCGCTAACGACCACGGCGATCCGGCTGCCGTGCAAATACGACGCCAGCACGCCGGCGCTTTCGATTAACTCGAATCGTCTGATCTGAACATTTTCACCAATCCTGGCGATCAGGCTACGGCGCGCCTCCTCAATGCTCTGGCTACCGATTGACAGCTCATTCAATGCGTCCATGCTCTCTGGCTTACCGGCCAGCACCGCATCGGCGACAGCATCGATAAAACCGCGGAAGTCATCGCCGCCAGAGACGAAATCAGTCTCGCTGTTGATTTCGAGAATTGCAGCATGTTGATTATCGGCGGACTGCCGAATGATGACGGCGCCTTCGGCGGCCACCCGGCCGGCCCTCTTGTCAGCCCTGGCCATGCCACTCTTGCGCATGGCTTCGACCGCGGCCTCAATATCGCCGTCGCTTGCGACCAGTGCTTTCTTGCACTCCATCATGCCAACGCCCGTGCGCTCGCGTAATTCTTTAACCTGTGCAGCAGTAATACTCATTGTCGTGCCTCTAAATAGAAAGTGCGGGCCGCGCAAAACGCCAGCCCGCCCTTCAGTTCGTTACCAACAGCGTCTTGGCGCAGTCGACTACCTCAGGATTTCTCCTTTTTGCTGGCAGTCTTCTTTGCTGTCGCCTTCTTCGCGGTCGTTTTTTTGGCCGTGGGGCTTTTATAGGACTCGCTTTTATAGGACACTTATTTTTCAGCTTTTTTGGTTTCCGACGTTGTTTTAGAATTCAATGTTGGAGATCTT
>JAPUHG010000290.1 GCA_027297845.1 Gammaproteobacteria bacterium
TGATTAAACGCGCTGAACGCCAGTACCACACCGATCGGCTCATGAATTGTAAACGCCAGGCGATTCGCCGATGACGGCGTGATATTCATTGGAATACAGTTGCCCGCCTGGACCCGCAGGTGATCGACACAACTGCGAAAACTGTCTACCGCGCGGTCTATCTCGACCAGCGAATCTGGCAATGGCTTGCCGCCCTCGCGCGCAGACTCTGTCGCCAGAAACTCTCTTTGCTTGTGCAACAGATCAGCAGTCTTTTTCAGGATTTCAATTCGTCGGGTGGGGCTGAGCCAGTCGTCCCGGTTGCGGTACAAGGCATGGGCTGTCGCCATCGCCTGCTCCGCCGCCTCCTGGCCACCCCTTTCAACGGTCGCGATCGCCTGGTTGTCAAATGGCGCACAGACAGTGACCGGTTCGCCTTCCGCATTGGCACCGGGCACCATCAATGCGAAATGTTCATTCATTTCAGATTTTGACCTTCAGTTTCCCAAGTTTTTCGGTAAGGATCATGTTCTCGCGGTAGTCAACCGGGCAATCAACGATGGCGACCTTGCCACAGGAAAGAGCCTTCTCAAGTGTCGGCAGAAGATCGCCGGCACTTTCCACCCGATATCCTTTCGCACCGAAACTTTCGGCAAATTTGACAAAGTCCGGATTGTTAAATTCAATGTGGCTGGTACGGCCGAACTTTTTGTTCTGGTGCCACTCAATCAGGCCGTACTTGCTGTCGTTCCAGATCAGAACAACCAGTTCCAGCCCGAGTCTAACTGCTGTCTCCAGTTCCTGACAATTCATCAAAAAACCGGCATCACCAGTAACGGCCACTGCTTTTCGGTCGGGATAAGTCAGCTTCGCCGCGATTGCGCCAGGCAAGGCGATGCCCATTGATGCGAAACCGTTCGAGATGATGCAAGTATTCGGGGCTTCCGCCTGGTACATCCGGGCCATCCACATTTTGTGGGCACCAACGTCGGAGATGGCGATATCATCCTTGTCCAGCGCCCGGCGAAGATCAGAAACGATTTTTTGTGGCTTGACCGGGAATCCCTGGTCGTTTTCGCAGGCCTGTAGTTCGTCCACGATCATCTGGCGCAGGCTGTCGGCGATATTGCGATCCTTCGGACTGGCCCGGTCTGCGATCGCATCCAATGCCTCGGCTATGTCGCCGACGACGCCCGCCTCGAGCATGTAATGCGCGTCCACTTCGGCGGATGTCGCGTCTATGTGAATAATTTTCTTATCCCGGTTCGGATGCCAATTTGCCGGATTGTACTCAACCAGGTCATAGCCGATGCAGATGACCAGATCCGCCTTTTCAAAACCACGGGCGACGTAGTCCATGTCCTTGATCCCCACCGTACCCAGCGACAGAGAATGGGAAAATGGCATCGCACCCTTGGCCATGAAAGTCGTTGCGACCGGTATATTGAGCTTCTCGGCAAAGTCCACCAGCTCGCCGCTGGCGGAACCGCGAATCACGCCATTGCCGGCCAAAACGATCGGGTTTCGCGAATCGGATATCAGATTCGCCGCCTGCTCCACTTTTTGCGGTGACGGATACGGCTTGCTCGGGACCTGGACTTTCAACGGTTCAACGTCTGTCTGCATATCGGCAATATCTTCAGGCAGTTCAATGAAACTGACCCCCGGTTTCTCCTTCTCAGCATCCTTGAACGCTTTGCGGATGACTTCGGGAACCACGCCCGGGGCACGAATCTGCGTCGAGTACTTGGAAATCGGTTCGAACAGCTTCACCAGGTCCAGATGCTGATGACTCTCCTTGTGCATGCGACCGGTATCGACCTGGCCTGCAAGCGCCACGACCGGCGCCCGATCCATGTTCGCATCGGCCACTCCTGTGACGAGATTGGTTGCGCCCGGGCCCAGGGTCGCAAGACAAACACCGGCTTTGCCGGTTAGCCGGCCACACACATCGGCCATGAATGCCGCCCCTTGTTCATGCCGGGTCAGGATGAACTCAAGCTTGCTGTCCAGCAATGCATCCATGAAATCGATGTTTTCCTCGCCAGGCACGCCAAACATGTACCTGACCCCTTCCGATTCCAGGCAACGCACGAAAAGCTCTGCGACTTTCATGGGAACTCCTTGATTAGCTGGTTTTATTGAAGTTTAGAAAGAGAGCAGCCCCAAAATAGCACTTTTTCTCGCATTGTTCTCTTGCTTGGATAAAGCGGGAGCAATTCCCGGCGTCGCCCGGCAGGACGAGACCAAATGATCTTCCTGCCACACGGCAGATCGGCAGCTGGATAGCACGGGCGCTGGCTCAAAGAAACGATAAAAGCCCCCGGGGACCTCTGCCCGCCACGATGACTACCGGCCGGCGCGTTTGCCAGCCGATGAAGTGGTCTTAAATCTGGAATCGCTAATCGAGCAAAACCATTATCGCGCCAATCAAACCACCGAGCAGCATTATCACCTGCGCAATCTGGCCGATAGCAAACCCAGGTCCTCTTCCTGACGGATCCTTGAGATACGCACGACAATAAATTACTCGTGCAATCAGGAACAAAACGCCAAGACCGGCGGCTATCGTCACATGTACATAAAAAGCGAACAGCCACATGGCCGGCAGAAAAACAATCAATTGCTCCACCGTATTTTGCTGGACACGGCTGATTCTTTCGAACTCTGGGGCACCCTGCATCGCCGGGGCCTTCACGCCGGTCTTCTCCCTCGCCTTTCCGACCAAAATGGAAATGAGCCAATATTCGACCAGAATCAGAACGGTAACGATGGCCACTATTTCCATGTTTCTCTCTCCTTATTATTGCTATTGCCCCGGGATAACCGGGCAGACTCAAACCATGGCAGTCATCTTAATTCAAGTAGGAGGCAAATGATGCCGCTCTGGCCAAGGCGACCGCAGGGCGGGTATTATTCATAGTCCCCCAAAGCGTCAGGCATTGCATCTGTGAGCTCGGAATCAGCACAAAAAACGACGGTTCGTTCCGATGACAGTATTGACCCTGCCTTTGACTGGCTCAAAATTGCCCGCCTGATGCTGATCTCGCGGGCCGTAGACCGAATCGAAGAAACCGAACTGGTCCCGCAGAAAAAAGTCCTTTACCAATTTTCTGCACGCGGCCACGATCTGGCGCAGATTCTGCTGGGCTCATTACTCAACCACCCGCATGATGCGACTAGCGGTTATTACCGGTCCAGGCCATCTCTCCTGGCGATCGGGCTATCGATCGAAGATGCGTTCGCCGGCCCACTCGCCCGCTCCGGTGGATTCAGTGACGGCCGCGACATCGGTGTGGTTTTCAACCTCCCCACGGACGGAGGCGCCACGGTACTGCCGATGTGTGGTGGTGTCGGGGCGCAATACACGCCGGTCGCCGGCTGGGCGCAGGCAATCCTTTATCACGCCGATGAACTTGGTGACGATAGCTACAAAGGTGCGATCGGCACCGCACTCGGCGGTGACGCGTCGGTAGCAACCAATGGTTTCTGGTCTGCGCTGACGATGGCGACGACGCTGAAACTACCGATGTTGTTCTATATCGAGGACAACGGTTATGGCATCTCGACGCCATCTACTCTGCAGACACCGGGAGCGAACATCGCGCACAACCTCAAATCGTTCGAGAATCTGCAGGTTCTGGATGGCGACGGTACAGAACCGGCCGAGGCGGCCGGACTGATGCGCCAGGCAGTCGATCACGTTCGCAGTGGTGTTGGCCCGGCCCTGTTAAGGCTATCCGTACCCAGGCTGGAGGGCCACTCGGCGCAAGATACCCAGGGGTACAAATCGGCCGCAATCATCGCGGAAGAGGAATCCCGTGATCCCCTGCCAAAATTACGTGACTATCTGATACCTGCATTAATCAACGAAGACGCCTGGAAAAAGCTGGAACAGGAGGTCGAACAGGAAGTCGCCGATGCACTCGAGGCGGCTCTTGCGAGGACCCAGCCCGATCCAGAACAGATCGGGCGGCATGTTTTTTGTGAGGCCGGGCCTGAAATACAACAACAAGGTGGCCTGGCCGTCAGCGGCCATGTTTTTCCTGAATCCGGCGAGCAACCGGAACCGGAGCCCACCAGAATCAACATGTTGACGGCCATCCGCCGTACGCTTGAATATGAACTGGCAACCAACCCGAAAGTCACCGTCTTTGGCCAGGACGTGGGACCGAAGGGCGGCGTGCACGCGGCAACGATGGGCTTGCAGGAAAAATTTGGATCTAACCGCGTCTTCGATACCAGCCTCTCGGAAGAAGGCATCATCGGCCGGGCCGTGGGCATGGCGGTAGCCGGCCTGATGCCGGTTCCCGAGATCCAG
>JAPUHG010000291.1 GCA_027297845.1 Gammaproteobacteria bacterium
CCCGGTCAAA
Source organism: Gammaproteobacteria bacterium (assembly GCA_027297845.1). Lineage (GTDB taxonomy): Bacteria > Pseudomonadota > Gammaproteobacteria > Steroidobacterales > MnTg04 > MnTg04. The sequence continues at coordinate 11 of JAPUHG010000291.1, forward strand.
CTCGCCAAGATTCTCTCCGCGCATGAACGCGATGGCCACCAACCATAAAATCACGAAGATCAGCAGGACGGCAGTAAACATTAACATTTGGAATTCCGCTCTTGATTGCTAATCTTACGCACAGGCCTTGAACGATTTTGTCAGCGTATTCAGGCCCTCTTCCAACTGGTCCATCGGAATCGTTAACGGCGTCAATATCCGGATCACATTACTTCGGACACCGCAAGAAAGAAGAATCAGACCGGAATCCGCGGCCTTGCTAACCAAGGCCTTGGTCAACTCCGGATCCGGCTGCGTGACATCATCATTCTTGACTAACTCCATGGCGACCATGGCGCCCTTTCCCCGGATATCGCCAATACGGTCAGGATATTCAAGCTGCAGCTTGGCGAGGCTGGCTTTCACTTGCTCACCTATTTCGATTGCCCGCTCGCACAAAGCCTCTTTTTCAATGACTTCAAGTACCGCTAGCCCAGCCGCGCAAGCCAGTGGTGAACCGGCATAAGTCCCCCCCAGCCCGCCTGGATCCGGTGCATCCATTACCGCTTTTTTACCCACTACCGCTGCCAGCGCAAAGCCCCCGGCGATGCCCTTGGCCAGGGTCATGATATCGGCCTCGATCCCTTCATATTCCATCGCGAACATACGGCCGGTACGGGCGAATCCGGTCTGAATTTCATCGACAATCAACAGGATTTCGTGCTGGTCGCACACGGCACGTAACTCAGCCATGAATCCTTTCGGAACAGGATAGAAGCCTCCTTCCCCCTGGACCGGCTCAATGATCATGGCAGCCACGCGGTCCGGCTCGATTTCGCTGCTGAACAACTGCTCCAGTGCCGCCAGAGAGTCACCTGTAGTAATGCCAAGATATTCGGCAGGAAAAGGGGCATGATGGATTTGTGGTGTGAACGGGCCGAACCCTTTTTTGTAGGGAACGACTTTGCCGGTCAAAGCCATACACAGGTTGGTGCGGCCATGAAATCCGCCATTGAAAGCCACGATACCAGGCCTGCCAGTGGCCACCCTGGCGATCTTAACCGCATTTTCCACAGCTTCTGCACCGGTTGAAACAAACAGGGCTTTCGCATCGTCGATGGGTACTACAACGGCCAGTTTTTCAGCCAGTTCAACTGCATTGGTATAGGGTGTCACCAAGATGCAGGTATGGCTGAACGCGTCGAGTTGTTGCCGGACGGCTTTAACCACGTCGGGATGGCTGTGCCCTGTATTGACCACGGCGATGCCACCGGCAAAATCAATATACCGTTTGCCTTCCACATCCCAGATCTCGGCGTTGAGCGCCCGCTGTGCGAAGATTGGAAAAATATTACCCATGCCGCGTGCGAACGCATTATTTTTTCGTTGTTGCCAGCTTGAATTGTTCATCAATTAAAACACCTTTTTGAGTCCACCAGTCAAAGTTCGACTCATGAATCAAGTCTCGAATTCATCGTCCCGGGCCAGTGCACTGGCATAGCCGGAACGAGCCAGACATCGTTCCAAATAACTGGCGAGAACCGGGTTCTCCGGCAAAATCCCGAATAGTTTCATGAACCTGACAGAGGAACCCACCAACACGTCTGCCGCTGAGAAACGATCACCCAGCAACCAAGGCCCTGGTGCCAGCCCCTTCTCCAAGACCTCCATCATCAAATCATAATCACCCCAACCCGAAGACCCCCGGTTTACCTTCCAGTTGTTGAACTTCTCCGCCATCGCCGGCTCAATCACGCCAGGTGTGAAGGTCATCCAATACAGGTAGCTTCCCCTGAGCGGATCATCGATTGACGGCGCCAGGGCGGAAGCCGGGTAGCGGTCAGCAAGGTACAGGGCGATGGCGGCGGAATCCGCTATTTTCACCGGCCCGTCTGCAATGGCAGGCACTTTTCCCATGGGACTGGCCGCAAGGAATTCGACACTTTTTGTCTCCGGCTTGCGCACATCCAACGTTTCGATTTCGAACGGCTCCCCCATTTCCTCCAGCATCCACAGGATGCGGGACGCGCGTGTTTTGGGGCACCAAAACAATTTAATCATAGATTCTCTCCTTGTAGTTTCATGTATAACGTGATCGATATTGAGCGCCGACTGTCGAACAGGGTCCGGTGGTGTTGGAAAGTGGCGCCGCTAACTGGTGTGCTTGATTGCGTCACCAAGAATTTCCAGTGCCGTCTGACTGCACGGTGGCAAGGCTGCATCGCTCTCGCCCAGTGGCGTGGTCCGCTGACCCCAGCGGATCAGGCCGGCGCCACGTGTCAATCCAGCCCCAAAAGCTGCCAGCAACAATCGGCTTCCCGGTTTGATACGACCTTGTTCCAGCGCCTCGACCATTGCAACCGGAATGGTCGCGGACGAGGTATTGCCGTATTTCGCGATATTCAGCGCAACCTGCGACATCGGAACAGCGAGGTGTTTGGCCAGGGACTCGATGATTCTGCGGTTGGCCTGGTGCGGGATGATCAGATCAATGTCTTCAATCTGCAGTTGCAGGTCACCGAGCACTTGGCGCACCTCTTTTGCCATGCCCTTGACCGCACGGCGGAATATTTCACGCCCGTCAAATTTGATATCGAAATTGTAATAGTCGTCGACGAAACGGTTTCCGGCGGTGCCGAAGTTCGAAATTTCCAGCGCCTCCAGTGCTTCACCTTCGCAGCCCAGGTGGGAAGCCAGCAGGCCGGTTTCCACCTCGCTGGATTCCAGCACCAACGCGCCCGCGCCATCGCCAAACAGCACGGCGCTGTCACGCTGCGACCAGTTCAGAAACCAGGTGATCCGTTCACTGCC
>JAPUHG010000292.1 GCA_027297845.1 Gammaproteobacteria bacterium
GAGACAGTCTGTAGCCGTAAATCCCGAATCTCAGCCTGACCCATGCCCAGTGCTGATAAGACTCCAGCCTGAGGATGTATCAATATGCGGCTTATGCCGATGCTCTCGGCGACCCTGCAGCAAAGCTGCCCGCCGGCCCCACCAAAGCAATACAGGGCAAATTCCTGGGCATCGTGGCCGCGCTGGATGCTGACCGTTTTGATCGCATTCGCCATGTTTTCAACCGCAACCGTCAGGAATCCTTCGGCGACATCTGCAGCGGATTTATTTTCGTTTTTCCCGGCATTGACCAGGCTGGCGAGTTCATCGAAGGCATTGCGCGTAGCGGCCATATCCAATGGCTGATCGCCGGCCGGACCAAAAACTTGCGGGAAAAATTGCTCGCTTATTCTGCCCAGCAGCAGGTTGGCATCGGTGACCGACAACGGTCCATTCCTGCGATAACAGGCTGGCCCCGGATCGGCGCCGGCGGAGTCGGGACCAACCTGCAGGCGGTCATCGCGGAACCACAGGCGCGAGCCACCACCAGCGGCAACAGTTTCGATGCGCATCATCGGTGCGCGCATTCGAATTCCGGCGACCTCGGTTTCGTAGACCCGCTCAAAATTACCCGCATAAAGCGAGACATCGGTGGAGGTGCCGCCCATGTCGAAGCCAATCAATTTGTTGCAACCGATAGCAGTGCCCGCTTTTGCCATAGCCACGACCCCACCAGCCGGACCCGACAGGATGCTGTTGCGGCCGTGGAAGCGATCCGCCTCGGTCAGACCACCATGACTTTGCATGAACAGGAGACGCATATCCGCGTGTTTTCGACTGAGCGCCTGGTCTACCTGATCGACGTAACGCCTGAGCAGCGGAGTCAGATAGGCATCGACAACCGTGGTGTCGCCACGTGAGACCAGTCTGATCAGCGGCGCGGATTCATGTGAGACTGAAATCTGCGTGAAACCGATCTGCGCAGCGATGGTCGCGATGGTTTTCTCGTGCTCCGGGTAACGATAACCATGCATTAGCACGATAGCGATCGCCTTGATGTCTTGTTGAAAAACCGCTTCGAGCTGTGCCTTGACCTTTTCATGGTCCAACAACTTGAGCAAAGTTCCATCGACCGCCATACGCTCGTCGATTTCGACCACTTGCCGATAAAGCATGTCTGGCAATACGATTTCTCGGGCGAAAATATCGGGACGATTCTGATAACCGATACGCAACGCATCGCCAAAACCCCGGGTAATCACCAACGCAAGGGGCTCGCCTTTGCGCTCAAGCAGGGCATTGGTTGCAACGGTCGTACCCATCTTAACTGCCGCCAGCGGATATTCACTGAAGGCGATGTTGTCGGGATCATCAAGTACCCGGTGGATGCCCTCCAGCGAAGCATCCGCGTATCGCTCGTTTTCGGAAAGCAATTTTAGCGTAAGCAACTTGCCATCGGGTCGTTGAGCAACGATGTCGGTAAAAGTACCGCCGCGGTCGATCCAGAATTGCCATTTCCCCCCTTCAATCATGGATAACCAGAATATCCTCGCGACACTGCTCAGGCCAGCAGCGATCAGATTAGCACTTGCGCAACATGAAAGTGTTTTCCGGCTGGCGTGTGCAGATCGCGTATCATGTTCAGCTTCAGTTCAGCTTGCGCGGGTTAGATTTGGACTACTGATGAAAGATAAAGGAGATTCTGACATGTCCAGCCCACTACGCGAAAACCTGTATTCTGGAAACGAGGGCCAAACAAAGTATTTGTCATACTCCGATCAGGGCAAAGATGCCTTGCAAAAAATCAGGAAAAAGCTGCTGATGCTCATTTCTATTCTCCCGGTGGCGGTTGTATTGACCGGTTGTTCAGCGAGTGCCCATGTGCAGGAAGTGCGCGCTGATGACACCGACCGCATTACCGTCGGAACCGTGCAAAGAGAAATCCAGATAGGCATGTCGGCCGCTGGTGTAGCCGAGGTTTTGGGTTCACCGAATATCGTAACTACGGATGAGAATCGACAGGAAACATGGATTTACGACAAGATATCGAGCGAAGTCGTTTACTCCAGAAGTAGCGGGACAGTCGTTGGCCTGGTTTTCGGTAGCAACGCTGCGGGTCTGGGTGTTGGCAGCAAGGAAGCGGGAGCGCAATCGTCGTCCCAACGCACGCTTACGGTGATTATAAAATTTGATGACAATAATCTCGTTCGCGACTTTTCCTACCACACATCACGCTTTTAACGTGGTGGTTGACGTTGTTTTTCGCCAATAGCAGGGTCTTGCTTCTGGCCTGGTTAGCGCTGGCTGCTCTCATCCTCGCTGGTTGTGCAGCAAAGGGTATACCGGCGGATGCGCTGAGGTTGCAGGAGAGCTCACTGGAACTCAGAAGCATCCAGACGAGAAAATTTACTGCTGCATCCGAAATGGAAATACTCTCGGCATCGATTGCCGTCTTGCAGGATATGGAGTACGGCATCGACGAGATTGAAAAGCCGCTGGGTGTCCTGACCGCCTCCAAACTCACCGATGCGGATTCGTCAAAGCAGAAGACCGGTCTTTTTTTCCTTGATATATTGTGCGC
>JAPUHG010000293.1 GCA_027297845.1 Gammaproteobacteria bacterium
GCAGGCTGCAAAAGGCGGCGGTAATTGCGCTGCGCCAGGCATTACTGGAATACGATTCACGCCATGGTTACCGCGGCCCCGAGGACCATCTCACGCTGTTCGACGAGCCCGACGGCACAGACCAGGCCGGGCAACCCGATGGCGACTAGCAGGCCGATGCCCCGCCAATGCTGATCGAGGAAATCGATCCGCTGACCCTGGAACCGGATGCAGAGCAGCTGGCATGGGCCGCGGCGCTCGAGACCTACCCCAATTTCGGTGATCTGACCGTCGCTCTGGTGCTTTCGGTAACGGAGCGGCAAGCGGAAGTCTTTGTCAGAAACCATGGCGTGCTTATCTTGCCGTGGCAGGCGATGTCATGGGCCCGGCCATATATAGATGACGAGACGCGCGGCGACCCGACGGAGCTGGCCGCCGATATTCTGGCGCCAGGAGACGTGATACGCCTGGCTTTTGTCGTTGAAGGCTGGCGACTGACAGGAATTCCCGAAGTTCAGGGCGCGATAACCGCCATGGATCCACAGGATGGCGCGATCGTCGCGCTCTCCGGCGGTTTTGATTTTTTCGCCAGCAAGTACAATCGCGCCACCCAGGCGAAGCGGCAACCGGGCTCTTCATTCAAGCCTTTTATTTATTCGGCGGCCCTGGCTGAGGACTACACGCCCGCAACGATCATCATCGATGCGCCGATGGTTTTTGAGGACGTCGCGCTCGAGGGAACCTGGCGGCCAAAAAACTATAGTGGAAGATTTTATGGGCCGACCCGAATGCGCGAGGCCCTGGTCAAGTCACGCAACCTGGTTTCCATTCGTATACTGGCCAGCATTGGCGTTCCATACGCGCGGCGCTACCTGGATCGATTTGGTTTCCCGAGCGGCTCGCTAACCCGCGATCTCTCGCTGGCGTTGGGCAGCGCCACGCTGACACCTTTGCAAATGGTGACTGCGTACTCGGTTTTTGCGAACGGCGGTTTTGCGACCAGCTCTTATCTGATCGAGCGCATCGACGATGCGAGCGGCGCTACTATTTTTCAGGCGGATCCGCCGCTGGCGTGTTTCGAATGCGAGCGGACCTGGAACCAGCTGCAGGCGGATCGTGAAAAGGATGCTGAGCTATTCGCATCATTATCGATACAGGCCGATGGCCATGGCCCGATGGCCGACGGCGAACAGCCGATGCAAGAAGAGATCGATCTGGACGCGCTGTCACAGGACCCATTGATCTACATGGACCCGCTGGCGGACGCCACGAGGGTTGTCGAGGCACGCAACGCCTACCTGGTGGCGGATATGATGAGAGAAGTTATCAGAAGAGGAACCGGCCGGCGGGCGATGGCCCTCGGGCGACGGGACTTGTCCGGGAAGACCGGCACGACCAATGACGGTGTCGATGTCTGGTTCAGCGGTTACAACTCGCGGTTGGCCGCAACCACCTGGGTCGGATTCGATAGCCCACGGCCGCTGGGGGCCGGAGAGGAAGGAAGCCGAACCGCCCTGCCAATGTGGATGGATTTCATGCGGGTCGCCCTGGAGGGTATGCCGGAAAGCAGGCTTGAGGCGCCGGACGGCCTGATCACGGTTCGAATCTCCCCGGACACCGGTTGTCTTGCCCGCCCCGGTGATCGGTTCGCGATGTTTGAAATTCTGCCGCGCGAGAAAATTCCTGACTGCGAATTTGCAGTGGACGAGGAAAAACCCGACGAGGAAGACCTTTTCTAAAGGCCTTGCGCCAGCAGCCTCCTGCGATTCACAATCAGCCTACCCGCAAACAGGACAGAGGTTTCCGATGACCCGCCGGCAAACCCGCAACGAAAATCTTCGTCTCGTACTGGCTCGCGAGTCGGCGCGCATCATGGCAGAACATGGAATCGACGATTTCCTGCTGGCCAAGCGCAAGGCCGCCGAACGCCTGGGCGTAACCGATCACGCCGCGTTACCGGGAAATCAGGAGATAGAGACCGCGCTGAGCGAGCACCTGAGACTTTTCGCCGGTCAGATTCATAAGGATCATCTGCAGAACCTGCGCGAGCTCGCGCTGGACACGATGCGAAATTTCGATCAGTTCCAGCCAAAACTTGTCGGCCCCGTTCTCAATGGAACGGCTACCCCGCATTCGGATATTACTTTGCACCTGTTTTCCGATCCGACAGAGCTGGTGGCGATGCGGTTGATGGCGCTGAATACTTCCTATGCACTCGGCGAGCGCAACATACGTTTTGCCGATCGAACCGAAGCGTATCCGGTTTATCGTTTCGAAGTGGATCAGGTGCAAATGGAGATGACGGTTTTTCCCGGGATCATGCAGCGCCAGGCGCCCAGGTCCCCGGTGGATGGAAAATCAATGCGTCGCGCGGGAATCATGGAATTGCAGAACCTGATCGAAGCCGGGCAGAGTTGACCGCCCCGGGCCCGCCGCTGCGATAAATATCAGGTGCGCTTGCTCAAGGGCACCAGGTCGCGTTGTTCCGCACCGATATAGAGCTGCCTTGGCCGGCCAATTTTACGTTTAGGATCGGCAATCATTTCCTGCCAGTGAGTTACCCAGCCCACCGTGCGTGCAATCGCAAACATTACGGTAAACATCGAAGTGGGAATACCGAGTGCCCGGTAGATTATTCCCGAGTAGAAATCCACGTTCGGATAAAGCTTCTTCTCGACAAAGTAGTCATCCTTCAGCGCCACCTCTTCCAGCTTCAGCGCCAGATCGAAAAACGGTGTGTCGACACCATCCATTTTACCATGCACCTTGTGCGCCATTTCCCTGATCAGGGTCGCTCGCGGATCGAAGTTCTTATATACGCGATGACCAAATCCCATCATCCTGAAGGGGTCGTCCCGATCCTTTGCCTTGGCTATATATTTAGGAATATTTTCAACGTTGCCGATCTCCTTGAGCATCTTCAGAACCGCTTCGTTGGCGCCGCCATGGGCGGGGCCCCAGAGCGCCGAAATCCCCGCTGCGATTGCGGCATACGGATTGGTTCCGGAACTCCCTGCAAGACGCACCGTGGAGGTGCTGCAGTTTTGCTCGTGATCCGCGTGCAGAATAAACAGCAGATCGAGCGCTTCAGCCATGACAGAATCGACCTGGTAGGCCTCACAAGGCACCGCAAAAAACATGTTGACCAGGTTTCCGCAATAATCCAGGTTATTGCGGGGATAGGTGAACGGCTGACCCAGGGAGTGTTTGTAAGCTGCGGCTGCGATGGTCGGAATCTTGGCAATAATCCGGTGGGCGAAAATATCGCGGTGCCTGGGAGTGTCAATATCCATGCTATCGTGGTAGAAGGCTGCCATCCAGCCCACGACGCCGGACACCATTGCCATTGGATGAGCGTTGTAGTGAAAGCCATCGATAAATCTCAGCAGACTCTCATGCACCATCGTGTGATGGCCTATGGAGTAAACGAATTCATCCAGTTGCTGCTGGTTGGGTAATTCGCTGTATAGCAGCAGGTAGGCAACCTCCAGAAAGCTGCAATTTTTGGCAAGCTGGTCCACCGGATAGCCGCGATACAGCAAAACGCCTTTTTCGCCATCGATAAACGTGATTTTGCTCTCGCAGGACGCGGTTGCGACAAAACCCGGGTCAAAAGTAAAAACACCCGTCTGTTTGTAGAGGGGGGCAATACTGACAACATCCGGACCCATGGTTCCCGTTTTGACCTCCAACTCCAGGCCGTCCTTTTCCTGGCCTGGTGCCATGAGCCGAAAGTTGTTGTCACTCATGTGGACTCCAATAATATACGCCTGAGGCACCAGTGCCCCCGGATTGCCGCCACAGACCGGGCGGGTGAAAAAATACCGGCGTTGAAAATGCGACCGGAAAAAAGCCTGCAACAGCGGGTGCGCGTTAGCGCGGACCGGCGAGTGCAACAACGAGCTGCTTGCGCTGGCTACGTTTCTATAGCAACTGCCAGTACTGGATTATAGGGCAGTACAGGCTTGCCTGACCAGCATGGCTTCGGCTGCGGGAAGTCAAAGCCCGGCTAATTGTTGGCAAAAAAAAGGGCGCCTGGGCGCCCTTTTTGCAAGTGTCTGATTTGATAGCAACTCAGCCCATTCCGTACTTGCGACGGAACTTCTCAACGCGACCTCCACTATCGATGATCTTTTGCTTGCCCGTATAAAACGGATGGCATTTCGAACACACTTCTATATGCAGTTCACCTGCCATCGTCGAACGGGTTGAAAACGTATTGCCGCAACTGCAAGTTACGTTCATTTCACTGTATTCAGGATGGATATCAGCCTTCATGACAAAGCCTCTGTAAAATGCGCCATTATAGCCTGGCGCCAAAAAATTGACCGAGCAGTGTACTTAGCGCCGACTGCCTTGGCAAGGCTTTCTGACGAGGTTTCTGTACCGCCAGCATG
>JAPUHG010000294.1 GCA_027297845.1 Gammaproteobacteria bacterium
TCGACCCGTACGACTTCGGCATGACCGGTATTGCCCGCGCAAACATCTTCGTAGCTGGGGTTTTCGGTTTGTCCGCCGCTATAGCCGGCGGCGGTAGAAAATACGCCTGCCAGGGGCCAGAACATTTTTTCAGCGCCCCAGAAACACCCCATCCCAAATAACCCGTCCTCGCTGTTTTCAGGAAACGGTGGTTGTAACGGGTTGCCATTAACGAAATGGGTCATCGATTTGTGTTCCTGTGTCGTCACCTTTATTCCGGTCTCAGCATCGTCAGCCGCTGGCCGATCAGGACCGTACCGTCATGATTCACCGGTTCAAGAAGCAGGTCAATAAAGCCCTGTTTTCGGGCCATAGCCAGAATCGATTCACTCTGACCCACCGGACCCGCTGCCCTGGCAAGATCCTCATAACGCAACCTGGCGCCGGCAAGTTCCTTTCTACCCCTGGCGGTCTGATCCCGGGCCGCATCGATTCCCTGCGAACCCAGTATTTCCATCGCACGGCCACCAAAGCCCATTGCAAAACGCAGTGATTCGGGTGAAAAAGAAGAGGCCGCCTCCGTGCTCAGGGTCGCGGCAACTTCATTAACCTGGTGACGGCATTTTTCTGCCGTCTCATTACCGGCGACAGCCTGACCTTCATTGATCAGATCGATCTGTACGCCCAGCGCGTCAACAATTTCATAAAATTTCAGCCCTTCGATCAATCCGATTTGCCTCAGCTGTTCGCGCCCTCTGCGCAACACTTCCGAAGCGTGATCGTGCATGACAAAGCAGGCCAGCCCCCCCGGTTGGAGCACCCTCCACAATTCAGCCAGCGCCTTTTCGTGCTCCGTGTACTCAAAGGCATATTGGCCGCTGACGCCAGCGAAATACTGGTCTGCAAAGGGCAGGTTTTCGGCCGCCGCTTGCGAATGAAACGTGATCGAGTCAACGAGCTCCGCCTTTTCCTTTAGCGACTGCTGCGGATCGATCAGCGCACGATCAGCCCCATGAAGCTCAAAATTCAGCCCTTCAGCGCGGGAATACTCGGCCGCGATCATGGCGATAGCACCATTGCCGGTACCGATATCCAGCAGGCGCGAGTGCGCCGAAAATGTGGAGAAAAACTGCAGCCAGCCGTCGCGCAATTCGCCCTGGTAATTGCTCTCGAAACCATCGACCATCGAGGTCAATGGACCGGCGGCCCAGTATTCACCCCAGAAATCCTGTTTCTCGCTCAAGATGAGACCCATTCATGAAGCAGGCACTGATTGTCCCCCGCCGCCCGGCTTTAATAAAGCGCCACCATTAGCTAACCTGCATGTCACCATGGCGGCAGCCGCCGCCGGCTAAGGAAGACGGTCGAGTAATTTTGAAGTATTTGTCGTTTTATTGCCGGCCACAGTTTGTGCACCGGCGTCCACCTATTGCGGGTCTGAGTGATTCTCGGGCACCTGAGCTTGGCCTTCAGCAGTTCGAGAATCACTCAGATTCCGCAATCCCTGGTGGCATGCAGGTTTATTTAAGGTGCTAGCCTGATGTCTGATAGCGAAACAATTGCCGAGCATCTGGATCGCGGTGAACTCGCTCCGGCCGAAGCGGCACTCGATGAAGCTTTGTCGAAAACCCCAGGCGATGAGGAACTGCTTGCTTTGCGCGGCAGCCTCCGGCATTTACAGCGCCGCTTCCAGGCTGCGGTTGAGGATTTCGAGGCGGCGCTGGCAAAGCGGCCGAATGAGCCGAACTGGCACAACGCACTGGGCAAGAGCCTCAACAATCTGCAAAAGGAAGAACCCGCGGAAAATGCGTTTCGTCGCTCTATTGAGTTGGAACCAGGCAATGCCGAGGCGTGGCACAACCTTGCATTCGCTTTGCGTACGCAGGGCAAACACCATCAGGCTGCGGAAGCATTTTCAAAAGCCCTGGAAATCGAACCGGGCTATGTGTCCGCATGGCACAACCTTGGCGTTGTGTATCTGGCCATGGATGATCCCGAACAGGCGCTCGGTGCTTTTGTCGAGGCACAAAAACTGGCACCCGACCGGCCTCGCCTTGGGACCCACATTGGCGTGGCGCTGCATAACCTGGGCCGCTACGAAGATGCGATCGCCGCTTACCGGGCAATATCGTCAATCGAACAGGACGCGGAGGCGCAAAATAACCTGGCGGTCAGCCTGCAGGAACTCGGTCGTGACGATGAGGCGCTGACCGCATACAAAAAGGCCGCCCAGCTCGAGTCGAGTGACGAGGAGATTCAAATCAAGATTGCCGATCTGCTGATCGGCATGGGCAAACCGGGTGAGGCGAATGATATTGCCCGGCAATGCCTGGCACGTGTGCCCGGGAAGTCCGGCGCGCTGGCGGTGGCCGTAGTCGCCGGTCAGGAGCCTGGTTGCGAGATCATCGACCCTGGACTGCTTGACTTCGACAGGCTGATTTTTGCCACCGAACTGGCAATTTCGAGTGAGCAGGGTTCGTTAGCGGAATTCAACCAGGCGCTGGTCACCCACATACTCGAGCACCCTACCCTGGTTTATGAGCCGGCTGGCCACGCCACGCGCTTTGGCAGTCACACCGGGGATCTGCTGGCGGGAGGGAAAGGACCCATTGCGACAGTTGAACGGGAAATCACCGCTGGCATCGGCCGTTATCTGGCGACGCTGGACCAGGACAAGGCCGGTTTCCTGTTCGCCGGAAAACCCGACCATTGGCGCCTCACGATGTGGGCTGTGGTGATGGATGCGCAAGGACACCAGTTGCCGCATATCCATCCGGCAGCCTGGCTGAGCGGCGTTTACTATGTACAGGTACCTGAAGAAATCGGCGACGATGACGGCGGCATGGCGGGCTGGATCGAGTTCGGTGCGCCACCTGACACCATGAATTGTCGCGGCGAACCCAAACTCAAAATTTTCCACCCGGTCGCCGGCAACTACTTTATTTTCCCCAGCTATCTCTATCACCGGACCATACCGTTTGCGAGCAAGCAGCAAAGAATCTCTATCGCCTTCGATGCGATACCCTCGGCAATGACGAGGGATTGAAAACCCACCGGCGACCATCTGTTATATTGGCCCGGCAATAAGTCACGCCGCGAAACTAAAAAAAGCCGTTGGTCACCATCAAAACGGTCAACTGGATAACGCGGAGACCTTGTATCGGCAGGTGCTTTCTGAAAAACCAAACAACGCGGACGCTCTGCACATGCTCGGACTTTTGTCCTATCAGAAAGGAAAACCTGAGCTGGCCGCGGATCTGATCTCACGCTCCCTGGAAATAAATCCGGATTTTCCTCCCGCGAGGATTCACCTGGGCAATGCATTGTTGGCGACCAAGGATTTTTCCAGGGCAGAAGAAATGTTTCGCCATGCATTGGCGGATCGCAATTCGAAAACTGACGCGATGCTCGGTCTCGCGATAAGTCTGTTCTGGCAAGAGCGCCATGACGAAGCCATCGAGTGCCTTGATCGACTTCTTGAAATCGAACCAGAAAATGCGGCGGCACTTTTTCAGGCGGGACAATCGTGCAGAGCACTTGAAAAATTTTCGGCCGCAAGCGAATACCTATCCAAAGCCATCGAGCTGAATCCCAATATTCCGCACTGGCTCATCTGCCGTAGCCAGACCAGCCAGTTCCTGGCCGAATATGAATCGGCCGAGGCGGACTGCCGGCGCGCCTGTGAATTGGAACCCGAAAATGCAGCTCACCGCCACGATCTGGGCCTGGTCCTGCGTCTGATGTCGCGGCCTGCCGATGCAGAACGGGAACTGCTGGAAGCAACGCGGCTAAATCCAGACCTGACCACCGCCTGGATAAACCTGGGCAATGCCTGCCGCGATCAAGGCGAGTTCGAAAAGGCCATTGCGCATTTCGAGCATGCTTTGACCATTGAGCCGGATAACGCCATGACTCACACCTATCTTGGCGCAGCGCAGTTGCAATCCGGTCAGATGGAACCCGGTTTGAAGAATCTGGAGCGCAGCGCGACGCTGAACCCCTTCGATCGGACAACCATGGCATATCATGCCGCCGCGCTGGCGGAAAACGGGCAAATGCAAAAGGCGGAGCACCTGCTCGATTACGACCGGCTGCTCGAAAGACACGAAGCCAGTGCACCGGCAGGGTTCAGGAGTCTGGACGCGTTTAACCAGGCACTGGCAAAACACGTCGCCGGCCATTCGACCCTTAAATATGAGCGCAAAGGAAACACCACGATAAAAGGGCAGCAGACGGCCAATCTTCTAGAGTCGGAGCCAGGGCCGGTCGCAGCACTCAGAGACATCATTGACGGTGCAGCCCGAAAATATTTCGCCGCACGGAAGATTGACGCCGGCCATCCCTACCTCGCCTGGAAACCCGAGCGCTGGCGCTACGCGATGTGGGGGGTAATCCTGGACAGCCAGGGGCATCAGGATCCGCACATGCATCCCGATGCCTGCCTAAGTGGTGTGTACTATGTGCAATTGCCGACCAAGCTAAGAGCTGGTGAAAACGACCCGCAGGGTTGGCTTGAGCTCGGGCAGCCCCCGGAAAAACTGAATTGCAAGGCTGAACACCCGACCCTGATTTTGCGTCCGGTGGAGGGCGCATTATTTTTGTTTCCATCGTATTTTTACCACCGTACCATTCCATTTGACAGCGAAGAACAGAGAATCTCGATAGCATTTGACCTGCGACCCTTGATTTAGAACTGACGCCGTCAGCTGCAATAAAACCGGAATTCGAGAAAATGAATCTTATCGGGCTCCACTTCGGCCATGACGCATCGATCACTATCATCGTCGATGGAAAAATTGTGGTTCACGTGCTGGCCGAAAGATACAACAGGGTCAAACATTCGGTCGGTCTACGCTCCGCTGAACTGGATGCCGCGTTATCCGAGGCAAAACTGAGTTGGCAGGAAATCGATTGTTGCGCGGTGGTCTCCACCCAGGACCTCGAAATTATGACCGGCCTGATCGGCGACGATTTCACCATTACGCTGGGTAACTCTGACCTACATCCCGCACCCTCACCTTTTTTGAAATTACTGGAATCCGCAAACACGCCCGTCGATTCTCTCCTGGTCAAAGGTCTGCAAAAAGTTGCCGAGTTGGATGAGGAGCAGGCAGCGCACCCGGAGAATAGAAGATGGGAAAAGATTTTTCCGGAATGGCAATCATTTTGCGAGGGCAAGATCAGCAGCATCGGCTGGCTGAACCTGTTTATCAGTCATGATCGCTGGGATGCCCAACGGGGGATGGAAGAAATCCGGGCAGATGGTTTTGA
>JAPUHG010000295.1 GCA_027297845.1 Gammaproteobacteria bacterium
TCCCACTTTTTACAGCTCGGACATTTCCAGTACAGGTGCACACCGATGTAACCGCATTGCTTGCATTGGTATCTACGGCCGTCGGCGGATGTTTTCCGCAGGATCCCGGCAATCCGTCTCAGCATGTCCGGGTTCGAAACAATCTGCTCCGAATTTATCTGGAACGCGGCAAACCACTCCCGGAAAGCCTTGTTTTCAGCCAGGTATTCACTCAGGCAATCCTTGATCACGGGATAATCGAGTATGTCGTCCATAATCGCGGCATAGGCGATTGCAGTCCTGTTTTTCGGCCCCTTCTTCGCCAGTGCCTTGAGCGCCTTATTCAAATCGGCGGCCGCTCCTGTCGCTTCGTAACAAGACAGCAAACGCGGCAACACTTCAGCAACAAATTCCGGATCCCAATCAATAAGTTTTCGATAGAGCTTGATCGCCAGCGGGTAATCTTTGGCTTCACGGGCAATATCGGCGCGCATCAGAATCGCGCGTGGGTTTTCCTTATGAATCTGCTTCGATCGACGCAATCGACGCCTGGCCTTGTCAGGCTTCCCATCGTCGATGCAAAGCTGGGCCAGTTCACAGTAATAGTGCGCGATAACCGGTGCCTGGCCAGCCACCTTCTCGGCCTCCAGTTCACGCCGCATTTCTATCGCTTTGCGCCATTCCTGCTCCAGCTCATAAATCGACACCAGCCGTTTCAGTGCAGTCTCGCGAAACAACTCAAACTGTCGCAGTTCCAGGAAGTTTTCTTCGGCGCGGTCCAGCAGACCCGCATGCATGAAATCATCACCAAGAGCCAGCACGGCGTGGGCCCGATGTTCCATTGAAAGCTCGTCTCTTTGCAGCAGGTTTTGATGGATTCTGATCGCGCGATCAACTTCGCCTCGACGGCGAAACAAATTACCCAGTGCGAAATGGGTTGCAACTGTCTCCGTATCCATTTCCGCAATCTGCAGGAAAACTTCGAGCGCTTTGTCGGGTTGCTGGTTGAGCAGAAAATTCAGGCCCTTGGAATAATTCGCGCTGAGCTTTTGCTCGCGCGGCTCCTTTTTGCGACCCGGGGAGTAAGTTGCAAAGGCCCAGCCAACCGCCGCGGCAATGATAAACAAGGTGGCGAGCAGTAATGTCGATTCAGTCGGCATTATGGTTGTGACCGAAAGCCGTCTCAGGCATTTTCCGCACTTTGTTGATCATTCGATCCGGCATTTGTTTCCGGTAACGACATGGATCGCAGATTTTCCACTTCCTTTTCCACAAGCCTGAGGGAGCGACGCAAGGTTCGTCGTTGCGCCATCATGCGGAAAATCATGAACGAAGCGCTGACCAACCCCAGTACCCAGCCAAGCGCGAGGCAAGCAATAATCACCAGGGTCAATGGCGCCTGGATCGTGCCAAATGCCAAATCGAAAGGGATAACGGCAGGATTCAGGTTGGCGAAAATCGCAGCAAGAGCGGCAACGGCCAGTACCAGAAAGACAACAATAATTCTGCGAACCATGATTCGTATCAGCCAGTGGTCAGGACACTATTTAACAACAATAACGGCGAAACCGCAGCAGCAAGTGATCGAAATATTAATGCTCAGGCCGGGAGAGGCCTTGATCTAATCCCGAATCGGGACGTCCTGACTCTGGTTTACCCGATCGCGCAAGTCTTTGCCGGGTTTGAAGTGCGGGACGTATTTCCCTTCCAGGGCGACCGATTCGCCGGTCTTCGGATTGCGACCGATGCGCGGCGGCCGGTAATGTAATGAAAAACTTCCGAAACCACGTATCTCGATACGGCTACCGTTGGCCAGTGAATCACTCATGGTTTCGAGCAAATGTTTTACCGCCAACTCAACGTCCTTGGTCGGCAAATGTTTTTGTTTGCGAGCGATGACTTCTATAAGTTCTGATTTTGTCATTCTTTACCCGTCTTTTATGCTATTGATTTATATATCTTTATCTAACATTTTTCAAGTAAAAACAAGGCCGCCGTTGTAAATAAATGCAACGGCGGCCGATTTTTTACTTATCTTCCTTACCTGTAATGTGTTCTTTCAGTAGTTCACCAAGGCTGGTTCCACTGCTCGTTTCCGAACGATAGGCCTGTACGGCTTCGGCCTCTTCGTGTACCTCTTTCGCCTTGACAGACAACGCGATCCGCCGGGTTTTGCGATCGAGACCAGTAAATCTCGCATCAATTTCCTGTCCTGGTTTCAACACGGTGCGCGCATCTTCAACGCGGTCACGTGACAACTCGGATGCGCGTAAATAACCTTCCACGCCATCCGCCAAAGTTACCACCGCACCACGAGCATCAACTTCCAAAATGGTGCCGGTTACGATGGTTCCCTTCGGATTTTCCGCGAGATAACTCGAGAACGGATCCTTGTCCATCTGCTTGATACCGAGAGAAATTCGCTCGCGGTCAGGATCGATAGACAGGATCACGGCTTCCAGATCGTCACCCTTCTTGTAATTACGCACGGCTTCTTCGCCCGGGATATCCCAGGAAATATCCGACAAGTGGACCAGTCCATCGATACCGCCTTCCAGGCCGATAAAGATGCCGAAATCGGTAATCGACTTGATCTGTCCCTGCACGCGATCGCCCTTGTTGTGACTGGTGCAAAACTCGGCCCATGGATTTGCCTGACACTGCTTGATGCCAAGCGATATACGACGTCGCTCTTCGTCGATTTCGAGCACCAGGACCTCGACTTCCTGTCCGATGTGCACGACTTTCGCCGGGCTGACGTTTTTGTTCGTCCAATCCATTTCCGAGACGTGAACCAGGCCTTCAACGCCGGCTTCGATCTCAACAAAACAACCATAATCCGCAACATTGGTGACCTTGCCGAACAGGCGGGTCTGCGGCGGATAGCGACGCGCAAGATCGCGCCACGGATCATCACCAAGCTGTTTCATGCCCAGTGAAACCCGCATACGCTCACGGTCAAACTTAAGAATTTTGACCTCTACTTCCTGGCCGACCTCGACAATTTCGGATGGGTTTTTGACCCGCTTCCAGGCCATGTCGGTGATATGAAGCAAACCATCGATGCCACCAAGATCAACAAAGGCACCGTATTCGGTCAGGTTCTTCACGACGCCCTTGACGATGTTTCCGTCTTTTAGGTTCTTGAGCATTTCTTCGCGCTCGGCGCTGAATTCCTGCTCGACCACGGCGCGACGTGAAACCACCACGTTGTTCCGTTTTTGATCCAGCTTGATGACCTTGAATTCCAGCGGCTTGCCTTCCAGATAGCTCGGATCTCGCACTGGCCGAATATCAACCAGCGAACCGGGTAGGAAGGCGCTGACAAATTCGATTTCAACGGTGAACCCGCCTTTAACGCGACCGGTGATCACCCCGGTGACGATCTCCTCGTTGTTGAAGGACTCCTCGAGACGCGACCAGGTACGGGCGCGTTTGGCCTTCTCACGGGATAAGCGTGTTTCACCAAATCCGTCTTCGACTGCGTCGAGTGCAACCTCGACTTTGTCCCCGACTTCTACCTCTATTTCACCCTTTTCATTACGAAACTGGTGTGTGGGTATCACGGCTTCTGATTTGAGGCCCGCATGTACGATAACGGCTTCGGGGCTTACCGACACGACACTGCCGGTGAGGATGCTGCCTGGCTTCATTTGTTGGGTGGCCAGACTTTCTTCAAATAATTCTGCGAAACTTTCTGTCATTTTGTTAATACCAAGGGCTCGCGCCCACCTTGTAAATCGCTGCGCACATCCTTGCCACAACGTCATCAAAAAAAATGCTCCCCAGTCCCTGGAAAGCGCTCTGGTGTCGCCCGAAATTGCTCCCGGATTACCGGTCAGACAAAGCCCTGGCGACGATTTTCTTTACCCGTTCAACCACTTCGTCTATCGAGAGACTGGTGGTATCCAGAATCTCGGCATCCGACGCCGGTCTCAACGGCGCGACCGCGCGCTCAGTATCTCTGCGATCACGCTCCGCAATGTCCGCGGAAAGGACGGGGAGGCTAACATTAATTCCCTTGTCCTTCAACTGCTTATGCCGTCTTTGAGCCCTTTCTTCGGGGCTGGCCGTGAGAAATATTTTTACCGGTGCATCCGGAAAAACCACATTGCCCATATCGCGTCCATCGGCGACCAGGCCGGGTACTTCCCGGAAGCTTCTTTGCAGTTCCATCAAGGCTGTGCGAACGGCTGGCATGGCCGCAATTTTCGACGCATTTTTTCCCGTTTCTTCGTTCCTGACATCATCGGTAACGTCGGTCTGACCGAGAAATATCTGCTCGTTGCCGTCTGTCGCACTGGCAAATCTGACCTCCAATCCGGCTGCCAGGCTGGCAAGCGCGGATTCATCGTCCAGAGCCACCGCAGAATCCTGCGCGGCCACCACGGTAAGGCGATACAAAGCACCGCTGTCCAGCAAATGCCAGCCCAGATATTCAGCCATCTGGCGCGCAATGGTTCCCTTGCCCGTACCACTGGGCCCGTCGATTGCCACAACAGCGATGTCCTGTTTTTCCACAACGATTCCTCTACTGGTCTCCATAGGGCGTACCTTTTTCCGAATTCGCCGCAATGTTTGCCCCCGCTTGCACAAGCAAATTCCTGAACCCGGGGAAAGATGTCTGGATGCACTCCGTCCCGGTAACCGTCAGCGGGCCCTTCGCTACGAGCCCAAGGATACTCAGCGCCATCGCAATGCGATGATCGCCGGCACAGGCGACTCTGCCACCGTTTATTTCACCCCCCCGGATGTTCATGCCATCGGGCCGAGTCTCGACAAAAACACCCAGCGAGCGCAATGCCACAGCCATGGCTTCGATACGGTCGCTCTCCTTGATCCGCAGCTCTGCGGCGCCTCGAATCGTGGTTTCGCCCTGTGCACAGGCAGCCGCTATGCAAAGCGCGGGGAACTCATCGATGGCCGGAACCACCAGTTCCGCCGGCACCTCGATCCCGGTCAAGGCCGATGGCCAAATGTGAATCTCGCCAATCGGCTCCGCATCACCGACTGGATGCTGCGCCACTTCAATTCGCGCACCCATATTCTGCAACAAACTGATTAACGCGGTACGCCCGGGATTCAGACCGACATCCATCAACCGCGTAACGCCCTTCCCCGCCAGGCACGCGGCGACCATGAAAAAGGCGGCAGCTGAAAAATCCCCTGGCACGGTAAATTCAACCGGCTGCAATTTAGCCGGTCCGGATACCAGCGTAGTCGGTCCTTCGATTTGAACCGGACAATCAAACAACGGCAGCATTCGCTCGCTGTGATCGCGGAGCAATCCCGGTGCAGTAATGCTGCTTTCGCCATCCGCATACAGTGCGGCCAGTATGACCGCGGTTTTTACCTGGGCGCTGGCAACCTCGATTTCTATTCGGCCCGCACCAAGACCCGGATTGCCATCAATTCGAAGGGGCGGACAGCCATTGCTGGTCGTGATCTCAGCACCCATCTGCCTGAGCGGAACGGCCACGCGCTCCATCGGTCTTCCGCTCAGCGATTTATCGCCAATTAGCGTGCTGGAGAACTCCTGCGCGGCGAGCAAACCACAAAGCAGTCGCATCGTGGTTCCGGAATTACCGCAATGAATCGCACCGGCAGGTTCACGCAGGCCATCAAGACCGTTTCCGGTTATGCTCAAGATATCGCGGTTCCACGCGTACTCGACACCGAAACAATTGAGCGCTGCCAGTGTCGCCAGGCAGTCTTCGCCCTCGCTATAACCTCTGATGGTGCTGGTACCACTGGCAATTGCCGCGAGCATCGCGACCCGGTGGCTAATCGACTTGTCGCCGGGGAAATAGAGGTCGCCACCAATCTGCCCACCCGCTACGGTCAGACAGCCAGTATCATCGGTGTGGCGTTGTGACCCGCTGCTCAATCGACCCCCTAAGCCTGCTTATTCATGGATTAGCCGGGTCAAAGCACCTGGCGCAGAGCGTCTAACAGGCGTTGATTTTCCTTCGGTGTGCCGATTGAAATTCTCAAGTGCTCGGGCAGGCCATAATTTCCAACCGGACGAACAATGACGCCTTGATGAAGCAAGCCTTCGTATATCGGCATCGCCGGCCGATCCATATCGACCAGGATGAAATTCGCCACCGACGGAATAAACCTCAAACCGAGATCTTTGAGCCCCGCGGCCACAATTTCTCTTTGCTCATTGTTCATGTCGACACTGCGCTGAAGATGGGTCTGGTCCCCCAACGCAGCGCGAGCGGCTTCCAGCGCCAGGGAATTAACATTGAACGGCTGACGTATCCGGTTCAGCACATTGGCAACGTCCGGGTGCGACAGCGAATAACCTATGCGCAGACCTGCCAGACCGTAGGCCTTGGAAAATGTCCGGGTGACAACCAGGTTCGGAAAATCCTCCAGCCATTGGCTGGTATCGGGAAAATCCTGCTCTTCCAGGTAGTCGAAATAGGCTTCATCCACGACCACCAGCGCGTGATCCGGCACCATTTCGATAAAGTCTCTGAGTTCCCGGCTTTTTATCCAGGTCCCGGTTGGATTGTTCGGATTGGCAATAAAAATCAGCCGGGTTTTGTCGCTGATCAACGCTTCCATCTCATGCAGGTCGTGACCCAATGGTGAAAGAGAATCTCCAGGTTGTGCAGCACTGACCTTTGCTTCCGCACCAACAGCCTGCACCGCCAGTGGATAAACTGCGAACGCATATTCAGAATAGATCGCTTCCAGCTCAGGCGTGAGAAACGCTTCAGCGAGCAGCACCAGCACGTCATTCGAACCATTGCCAAGCGTTATTCTGTCGATATCAACGTTGTGACGCGCCGCCAGAGTTTCTTTGAGATGAAATCCGTTGCCATCGGGATAGAGGGCGCTTTCCGGTGCGGCTTTGGCTATCGCAGCCAATACTTCCGCGCCGGGTCCGAGCGGGTTCTCGTTTGACGCCAGCTTGATGCTGTTGCTAATCCCGTACTCACGCTCCAGTTCATCGATAGGCTTGCCCGGCTGATACGGATTAATTTCACGAACGCCGGGGGCGGCAAGATCAATAGGTGATCGAGACATGCTGTACTCCCGTCTTGTGTTTGGAAATATTCAAGCCGCTATCATGCGCACCGATAATACGCCCTCGATATTGCCAATCTGTTCCACCGTCGCTGAATCTACCTCACCATCGATGTCCACCAAGGTAAAGGCCAGATCGTCCCTGGATTTATTCAGGAGATCCGCGATATTCAATTTCGCATCGGCAAGCGCGGTGGATATCTGGCCAACCATGTTTGGAACGTTGGCGTTGGCAACGATGATTCTTTGCCCGTCATTGCGCGGCATGATCGCTTCCGGGAAATTAACCGAATGCCTGATATTGCCATTTTCGAGAAAATCCCGAAGATTGTTGGCAACCATGACGGCGCAGTTCTCTTCGGCCTCGTAAGTCGATGCACCCAGGTGCGGCAAAGCGGTTACCCGTGGATGATCTTTCAACGGGGCGCTGGGGAAATCGGTGACAAAGGCGTGCAACTTGCCACTCTCGAGCGCAGCCGCTACTGCATCCTCATCGACGATCGGCGCCCTGGCGAAATTCAACAACACCGAGCCATCCCGCATCAAACCGAGCCGCTCAGCATTAACCAGGTGCCGGGTCCCATCGGTCATCGGCACATGTGCAGTCAGAATGTCGGCACGTGAAAAAAGATCGTCAATACTGCTTGCCTGCTCAACACCCGATGACATTTGCCAGGCGCGTCTGACGGTAATCTGCGGATCAAAGCCAATAACTTTCATGCCAAGATCCAGCGCAGCGTTTGCCACTTCAACACCGATCGCACCGAGACCAACCACGCCCAACGTTTTACCCGGTATTTCAAAGCCAATGAACTGCTTCTTGCCTGCTTCGACCGCTTTGTCCAGTTCCTTACCATCCAGATGCAAATTCTTTACATGGTCAGCCGCCTGGCAGATGTTACGAGCGGCCAGGAAGATTGCAGTCAACACCAGCTCCTTGACGGCATTGGCATTTGCACCCGGTGCATTGAACACGGGTATGCCGGCGGCGCTGAATCGTTCGATGGGAATATTGTTGACTCCGGCGCCGGCCCTGGCGACCGCAAGCAGCGTGTCGGGCATTTCCATGTCATGCAAGTTTCGCGAGCGCAACACAATGGCATCGGGATGCAACATTTCTGATGCCACTTCATATTGCTCACGCGGGAACCGTTTCAGGCCCGCCAGCGCGATATTATTCAGCGTCAAAATCTTGAATCGGTTTTTTTGGTTCATGACTTTTCGGGACCAGCCACTTCTCGTTTTAACCGTTGGCCCGCTCGAACTCGCCCATGAATTCGACCAGGGCATCGATTCCCTCGTCGGGCATTGCGTTATAAATACTGGCGCGCATTCCGCCGACCGAACGATGACCTTTTAGCGACATCAGGCCGTGCTTTGCGGCCTGCTCCAGAAATAGCCCATCGAGACTGTCGTCGGCCAGCATGAACGGGATATTCATCAGCGAACGGTATTTCTTGGCCACCGGGTTGGAATAGAAAGCGCTGTCGTCTATTGCCTGATAAATGCGATCCGCGTTCGCCTGGCTGCGGGCGGCCAGTTTTTCGACCCCACCTTGCGCCAGGGCCCATTCGAAAACCAGCCCTGCCGTGTACCAGGCAAAAGTCGGCGGCGTATTCAGCATCGATCCGCTATCGGCCATTTTCCGATAGTCCAGTACAGCCGGTATCGTGCCATGCTGATAGTTCAGAAGGTCTTCCCGAATGATGACGATCGTCAGACCCGCCGGGCCCATATTCTTTTGCGCCCCTGCGTATATCAGCCCGTAATCTTCCACCTTGAGCGGCGCCGACAGAATGCTCGATGACATATCCACCACCAGCGTCGAATCCACCTCGGGAACACCGGGCAGCCGAAGACCCCCGATGGTTTCGTTATCGACGTAATGCGTAAACGCGGCCGTTCCCGATTGCCGCCACTGGTCTGCCTCCGGGATACTGGTGTCGTTATTGTCAGCCGTATCGAAAACAATATGAGCCTGGCAAAACCGAGCGCCTTCTTTTAGCGCTTTTCTCGACCAATAGCCGCTTACCAGGTAGTCCGCGGTATCGCCTGGCGCACACAGGTTCATCGGAACCGCCGCAAACTGGGCGGTCGCGCCGCCCTGCATAAACAAAACCCGGTAACTTTCGGGGATCGACAGCAGGTCTCGCAAATCAGTTTCGGCCTTTTCCGCTATCGATGTGAACTCGGCGCCACGGTGACTCATTTCCATCGCGCCCATGCCGGTATCCTGCCAATTACCAATTTCGTCCTGCAGGCGTTCAATGACGGGACCTGGCAACATCGCCGGTCCCGCGCTGAAGTTGTATGCACGTTTCATTGCATCTAACTCATTTATTCAAACTGATTAACGATGATGGTCGTCTCATTCATCAGCAGAGTTTTCTTCATCCTCAAGCGCCGCGATTCGCTCGACGCCGGCAAGCTTTTCTTCTGCTGACAAGCGAATGAGTCTGACACCCTGGGTATTGCGGCCCAGCAGGGAAACATCCGCGACCGGTGTGCGCACCAGGGTCCCGCCAGCGCTGATCAGCATGATTTCGTCGTCGTCGGCGACCTGCAACGCACCGACCAGCCGGCCGTTGCGTGCGGAGGTCTGTATGCCAATCACCCCCTGGCCGCCCCGTCCACGGATCGGGAATTCGCTGAGTTTGGTGCGTTTGCCATAGCCATGCTCTGTCGCCGTCAGAATCGCACCGTGTTCGGCGATGATCAGCGCGATCAATTCGTGCCCGGGCGCCAGCCTGATGCCCCTGACGCCGGCCGCCAGCCGACCCATTGGCCTGACGTTCTTCTCATTGAAGCGTATCGCTTTACCCGAACTCGAATAAAGCAGGATATCCTGACTGCCATCGGTAATGGCGACGCCGACCAGGTGATTATCGTCTCTCAGATCCAGGGCGATGATGCCATTGGTGCGCGGTCTCGAGAACGCGTTCAGTGCGGTTTTCTTCACCGTGCCGTTACTGGTCGCCATGAAGACGAAGCGGTCCTTGGTGAATTCCTTGATCGGCAGCACGGCGTTTATTCGTTCATCCGGCTCCAGCGGCAGCAGGTTTACGATCGGCTTGCCGCGCGCGCCCTTGCCGGCCTGCGGCAATTGATAAACCTTGAGCCAGTAGAGCTTTCCACGACTGGAAAAACACAGCAGCGTGTCGTGGGTGTTGGCAACGAATAGATGATCGACAAAGTCATCGCCTTTGACCTTGGTTGCCGCGCGCCCTCGCCCACCGCGTTTTTGCGCCTGGTACGACGACAGCGGCTGTGCCTTTGCGTAACCGCCATGAGACAAGGTCACCACCACGTCTTCCCGCTGAATCAGGTCCTCTATGCTCAGATCGCTATGGTCTTCCATGATTCTGGTACGCCGAGGATTGGAGTACTGATCGGCAATCGCCCGGAGCTCTTCACGAATGACCTGCAACAGCCGATCCGGGTCAGAAAGTATCTCAGAAAAATCTTTAATTAGTTCTAGTAAATCACTGTATTCATTTAATATTTTATCATGTTCCAGGCCGGTCAGGCGATGCAGTCTCAGCTCCAGGATGGCTTGAACCTGCGCCGGCGACAACAAGTACTGGTCTTTGTCCAGGCCGTATTTTTCCTCGAGATCGTCCGGCTTGGAATCGATTCCACCCGCCGTCGCCAGCATTGCGGTGACCGGACCGGCTTTCCACGAGCGGGCCAGCAAACCGACCTTGGCTTCCGCGGGCGATGGCGAGCCCTTGATCAGGGCAATGATCTCATCGATATTCGCCAACGCGATCGCCTGCCCTTCCAGGATGTGTGCGCGGCTACGCGCCTTTTTCAAATCAAATATCGAGCGCCGGGTTACCACCTCTCGGCGGTGCCGCAAAAACGCTTCCAGCATCGGCTTGAGACCGAGGAGTTTTGGCTGACCGTCGACCAAAGCGACCATGTTGATACCAAACACGGTCTGCAACTGCGTGTGTTTGTACAAGTTGTTCAAAACGACATCGGTCACTTCACCACGCCGCAGCTCGATGACGACCCGCATGCCGTCCTTGTCGGACTCATCGCGCAGTTCGGTAATCCCCTCGATCTTTTTGTGGCGGACCAGTTCGGCGATTTTTTCCAGCAATCTTGCCTTGTTGACCTGATAGGGCAACTCGGTGACGATAATGGCCTGCTTGTCGTGGCTGCCGACATCTTCGATATGCGTCTTCGAACGCAGGTGTATGCGCCCCCTTCCTGTCGTGTAGGCCTGGTAGATTCCGCTCGAACCATTGATCATGGCCGCGGTCGGGAAGTCGGGGCCGGGTACGTACTTCATCAAATCGGGTATCCCGATTTCCGGATCGTCAATCAGGGCCAGGCAGGCCTCCACAATTTCTCCCAGGTTGTGCGGCGGAATATTGGTCGCCATGCCGACGGCGATACCGGTCGCGCCGTTGACCAGGAGATTCGGCACCCGGGTCGGCATGACCGATGGCTCAAACTCCGACTCATCGTAGTTGCCGACAAAATCGACGGTTTCCTTGTCGAGATCGGCCAGCAATTCATGGGCGATACGCGCCATCCGAACTTCGGTGTAACGCATGGCGGCTGGCGCATCACCATCGACCGAGCCAAAGTTCCCCTGTCCATCGACCAGCATGAAGCGCATCGAAAACGGCTGCGCCATCCGTACCAGTGTGTCGTAAACAGCGCTGTCGCCATGGGGGTGATATTTTCCGACCACGTCGCCAACGACGCGGGCCGATTTCTTATAGGGTTTGTTGTAGTCGTTGCCCAGTTCCTTCATCGCAAAAAGGACCCGACGGTGCACCGGTTTTAAACCGTCACGCACGTCCGGCAAGGCCCGTCCGACGATGACGCTCATCGCGTAATCCAGGTAGGACTGACGCATTTCGTCTTCGAGATTTACGTGAATTATTCCGCTTGCGATTTCGACCATAGGGGAATTTTCTGGGTTCCAAATAATATTTTGGCCCGGTCGGAGAACCACTCCGTCCAGGCCATCTAAACAGGCTTATATGTTACCACAGGGAGTGATTTCACCCTAGTCTGCGCGGTAGAAATATCAGGGCGATTTGCCCGTTTTCAGGCGCTTGAATGCCTCCCCAAAAGGTGCCTGAAAAACGCCTTCCTCGGTCACGATATAATCGATCAGCTCGGCCGGCGTCACATCGAAAGCGGGATTGGCGACGGTTACTCCCGCCAGACAGTTTTCAACCCCCGCTGCATCGAGAATTTCGTCTGCGGAGCGCTCTTCAATAGGTATCTGTGAGCCATCGCTGACGCTCATATCGACCGTGGCATGGGGCGCCACGACCATGACCTTCGCACCGTGATAACGCGCCAAAACCGCAAGCGCATAGGTGCCGATTTTGTTTGCCACGTCACCATTGGCCGCTATCCGGTCGGCACCGACGATCAGCCAGCTGATCCCGGCCTTGCGCATCGCCTGGGCGGCGGCGGAATCGGTCAGCAGGGTCACCGGTATGTCGTCTTTGGCCAGCTCCCATGCAGTTAATCGAGAGCCTTGCAACCATGGCCGGGTTTCGCCGACAAACACCTGCTTGATTTTCTTCTGCCAGTGGCCCACGCGCACAACGGCTAAAGCGGTTCCATAACCGGCCGTGGCCCGCGCGCCGGCATTGCAGTGGGTCATCACAGT
>JAPUHG010000296.1 GCA_027297845.1 Gammaproteobacteria bacterium
CAACGCTGTGAGCAGCTCGTCGATATTGCCAGGCAGAACATCAAAAGATATCACCAGCAGGGTTAGCGCGAACGCAAACGCGGCGTCAATGAAAGTGTCCAGCCGGGTTACCTCAAGGCCTCGCAGACGGAAGCCGCTGTCGTCCTGGGGCAGGTCTTCTATATTGGACTGGAAATTCATCGCCGGTGTGCTCCCTGGTCGGAAGGGGGGTGAGTGGCCAAGTATAAGGGATTCCCGTGGTATGGCTGGTGGATAGCCGTTGAACCAAGGAGGAGCAAGATATCTTCCGACAATAATAATTGTCTTGACAATAATATTTGTCGGATGATAATTTGATCCAGTATTTTCACCGAGGTCGAGAGAAATGAAGTCTGAATTGATGGTTGTATCGGACAGGCAAACCATGGCTTTGCTCGCAGATCCGCTAAAGGCTGAAATTCTCCGGGAGATGAACCAACCTCAAACCACCGCGGAGCTTGCCCAGCTTATAAATATGCCCCGGCAGAAGCTCGGGTACCACGTCAGGCAGCTTGAGGAAGCGGGGCTGTTGCTAACTGTGGGTGAGAGCCGGCGTGGAAATTGTGTCGCGAAACAGCTTCAGGCGGTGGCTCGGCATTTTGTCATCAGCAAGACCGACCCTGATGCACAGGTGGCGCCGGATCGGTTCTCCAGTAACTGGCTGGTGGAACAATCTGCCAGGACCATTCGTGAAATTGGTGTGTTGTCGGCTGACGCCGCAGGTGAAGAGCAAGTGCAGGCAGTGACTTTGGACGCGGAAATTGCGTTCGATAATTTGCAAGAGCAGCAGGCGTTTGCCCAGGAATTGAGCGAAATAATCGGCGCCCTGGCTGCCCGCTATGGATCGGATTCACCTGTGGCCAGGCGATTCAGGGTTCTCGCCGCCAGTTATCCAAAACCGCCAGGCGAATAGGGGGATCTTCCAGTGTCCGGCTTACCGGGCCTCATCAATCCTCTGGCAATTCGAATGGCTGCTTGTGCGCTTTCCTGCGCAGGCTGTTCAGGGTCCGGGAAATCAATTGCTGCCGGATCAGCGCTTGTTCCAGGCGATACTTGCCCGGGAAATTGACCAGCATTAACCCGATGAGAATGGTCAGCAGTCCCTGTCCGGGCAAGATCGTCATCAGTATCCCCGCAACGATAAATGTCAGGCCCAGAGAATTTTTGACCAGGGTGATTATTCCCATCACAACCGGATGCCCCTTTTTTTTACCAACCGGCTGGCGCCTGGTGCGAACAAAGTAGTCTTCCGGTAGCTGCAAGATCGCCGCCGGGAGTAGCACGATGACGATAAGAAGGCTGAGAAACGAGCCCAGCGCCATCCATGGCAGGTACGGCGTAAAGAAGGAGATCCAGTCAGACATGGCCGCAGTATATCTGCCATCCACTCAGATCGTGAAAAATCCCTGCCCCAGGCGCGCAAGTCCTGCGCCTGGTCCTGCTCGGGGAGAGTGTGCGCCTAGGTCCCGGGTTTAAACTGCAAGCGCGCAGAAACCCGCTGGTCATTCGCCGTACCGCGAAAAAGCTGTGGTTCGAACTGCCACTGGCTGACCGCCGCCTGGGTGGCCTTTTCAAAGTAGCCGGCTTTTTCAACGGCGACTATTTCGAGGTCGCTGACTTGACCGGTGCTGGTGACGGTGAACTCAACATCAACCCATCCCTCGACTTCCCGGCGCAATGCGCGGTTCGGATACTCTGGCGCCACAAAATTTGTCATCGTCATTCGGGTCGCCGGGATTACCGAAGCGGCCTGGTAAGCGGCCCAATCCATTTCCAGGTCGACGCGCGCAGTGCTAACTTTTTCGCTGTCACTGGCGAGTTTTTCCGCTTGCTGCAAAAAGGATTCGGCAGCAGCATATTTGCGCGCCGCAAGTTCTTTCCACATCTGGTCCAGCAATTTGTCAGTCAGTTCAAGTGAGCCGACGAGATATGCCTCACTCTCCGGGCTCAGTTTGCTCATTTCATTCAGAAAAAAGAGGGCGTTTCCCTGTCTTGGCGTGAGCAGGCGGTTATCCGCAATGCTTGCCTCAAACTCCTGGTTCAGGGCTGCGACGCGATCATTAATCCGATCCTCACGAACTTTCTGTGTGGCCAGGGCCGCAACTCTTTCCCCCATAGCCTTCTGGCCAGTCGAAATCCGCGAGCGTGCCTGTCTGATTGATCGTGCACTGCCTCCGGGAATCATCTCGGCCTGCTTCAAAATGCTCTCCGCAATATCGAAATTTTCGCTATCGATCTCGGTGCGCGCAGCGCTCATGAGCGTCGAGTATTTCTGGCCAAGCTGATCCTCGACCTGCGCAATTTCACTATAGCCGGAGTTAATGACTTTGACGCGGTCCAGCAAATCCAGAGCCCGGCTGATCTCGCCGTTCGCTATCGCTATGCGAGCGTGTTCCAGTACGCCGCCAAGAACCACCTTTTCCATATCCGGGGGAGTTGCCGATCCGCCGGACCCAGCTTCGGCCAACAGACCAAATGCCTGCTCGTACTGGCCGGCATCGATCGCATTGCGCGCGTGTCCCCTGCGTTGCTCCGGGGAGGTGGCCCCGACCAGGGAGTCGAAAAAGGCCAGGCGTGGATGATCGGGCAGTACATTTCTCACCATGACCAGGGCTTTCGCCGCCCTCGCCGGCCGGTTTTGTATCAAATCTTGCTCGCTCTGGGTGAGAACCTTGTCTGCCGCGGTCATGATTCCGCGCTGTGCGCTGACGTTGTCTGGATCCAGCATCAGGACCTGGTGATAATAATAAATAGCGTTGTTGTTTTTTGGCTCAAAGTATCGTGTCTCGAGCATGGCGTTTCTGGCCATTTCGAAATGTTCTTCAATGATGGCGCCCGGACCGGAGCCAGGACTATTAACGCTGGCGCCAGCATCGTCACCTTCCCATGGAATAACGAAAGCGACCGACATCACTACGGCGGCAATGCCGCCGCCGATCAAAGCAGGCTTTCTCCAGGAACGCG
Source organism: Gammaproteobacteria bacterium (assembly GCA_027297845.1). Taxonomy (GTDB): domain Bacteria; phylum Pseudomonadota; class Gammaproteobacteria; order Steroidobacterales; family MnTg04; genus MnTg04. Next base: position 2,983 of record JAPUHG010000296.1, read on the forward strand.
CCGGCGGCTTTTCCGCGTTGTGCTCGACGCCGCGCATCTGCATTGCTTCTTTGACGGCAGCTTCAATGTAAAGCCGTGTCTGGCCTGGCTGGCATGGTTTGCTGAGTACCCGAAATATTTTTCCTTCGCTCATTAGTTTTTTCAAGGCGGGTTTTTCATTCGCCGTGCCGGCGATTACCTGAACCATGCCTGGCGCCCGACGGCTCAGACGCTCGAGTATGGGATCGGGCTCGCCGGTCAGCAGTTCCGTGTCGGCAATCAGCAGCGCGACCTGGCTTAACTGCTCGAACCCCAGGGCCTGCTTTAGATCCTGGGCGTGGAAAAGCACATAGCGATCCTCCACCGCGTCCGTGATCTGCCCCAAAAACTCCTGGTTGCTGGATAACAACAGAATCTTGATGTCAGTTTGTTTGCTTGCCATCGCCACTATGCGCCTTAGTCCCTTACGGATTGTCGTCTGCGCTCGATTCCCGGCAACGGAAAAGGCAGCGCGACAGCAGGGTTGCCGTTTCAGACCCTGCCGGAATATGGAAAATACCTTTGGCCAGCCAACAAAATCTTGACCTAGTTAACAAAATACGGTTTTGCACCGAAATAACCGTTATCTTTGGCCCCGATTCAACCCAATAACGCCACTTGCCAGCAAAAAGCGGCCCGGAGGGCTAACCGGGGAGCCGTGAATCCTTTATAAGGAACACGAAAAACCATCAGTCCCGGTTCCCTTTTTCTAGCAAATGCCTGGCCATCTGCGATGTCGGATCAGGTGTTTCAGTCAGACCCGCTGGCGATGGCGCCAGGTCAGCAGCTGTTTCCCGCCAGTATGACGATCAACGGAAAATTACGATCGGGCCAGGCGAAGAGGTCTCGCGCCGGGATCGGGGTCAGCAGGGTGAGGGAGGAATGCGGTCGACAGGTTAACAGGGGTTTGAAAATCTGGTGGGCCTGGAAGGACTCGAACCTTCGACCAAAAGATTATGAGTCTTCTGCTCTAACCAACTGAGCTACAGGCCCTGGTTTGATTTGCTGCGATCAGTATATCCAAAGATTCCGCGAAACGAACAGTTGCCGCAGGCGGCGGAATTGCGCCGCAGGGGGTTTTTCAGCAGCCGGGCTAATCTTCTGCAAGAAAGCTGCGCAGCCTTTCCGATCGCGTCGGGTGACGCAGTTTGCGCAACGCCTTTGCTTCGATTTGACGTATGCGCTCACGGGTAACATCAAATTGCTTGCCGACTTCTTCAAGCGTGTGATCCGTGTTCATGTCGATACCGAATCGCATGCGCAGGACTTTGGCCTCTCTCGGCGTCAGGCCACCGAGGATATCGTAAGTCGCTTCTCGCAGACCTTCGGTTGTTGCCGAATCGACCGGAGAATCTACCGTCGCATCCTCGATGAAGTCGCCGAGATGAGAATCCTCGTCGTCCCCGATGGGGGTCTCCATGGAGATGGGTTCCTTGGCAATTTTCATGACCTTGCGAACCTTGTCCTCGGGCATTTCCATACGGATCGCGAGTTCTTCGGGATTAGGCTCGCGGCCAATTTCCTGAAGCATCTGGCGGGAAATACGGTTGAGCTTATTAATGGTTTCAATCATGTGTACGGGAATACGGATTGTGCGCGCCTGGTCAGCGATAGAACGAGTGATCGCTTGCCGGATCCACCAGGTTGCATAGGTCGAAAATTTGTATCCACGCCGGTATTCGAACTTGTCTACGGCCTTCATCAGGCCGATGTTGCCTTCCTGGATCAAGTCCAGGAACTGTAACCCGCGATTGGTGTATTTCTTGGCGATGGAAATCACGAGTCGCAGATTGGCCTCGACCATTTCTTTCTTTGCACGGCGGGCCTTGGCCTCGCCGATAGACATCTGGCGGTTTATTTCCTTGATATGAGAAATGCCCAGGAAGGTCCTGACTTCAAGGGTAATCAGTTTTTTCTGCGCGCGCAGGATGTCGTCTTTGAGCCTGGACAGGCCGGACGAGTGCTTGCGCTTTGCGCGTATGTGTTTATCCACCCACGACAGGTTGGTCTCATTGCTTGGGAAACTGGAAATAAAATCCTTCCGTGGCATCCCGGCTTCCGCGACGCAAAAATGCATGACCTGACGTTCCTGCGCGCGAATATTCGCAATGTGACCGCGCAGGTTCCAGACCAGCACGTCAAAAAACTTCGGCGCCAGTTTCAGTTCCATCATCGCCGCGGCCAGATCCCGCCGAATCGCCATGGTGCGTGAGTCTTCCGGGCCATGTTTCTCAATGTATTTCAGCACTTTGCCAAAAAGCTTCTTGATTTTTTTCATCCGCGCCTTGACCTCGTCAGGATCCGGGCCGGTGTCGACGGGTTCTTCTTCTTCGCCCCGCAGCTTCATTTCTTCTTTTCTTTTTGCCTCCGCCGCAAGCTCAGCGGCCGTCGCGGGCTCGTTTGAGGCATTTGGATCGATAAATCCGGTCAACATATCGAGCAGGCGGCCGCTTCCGGTAGAAATATTCTCGTAGACGCCCAACAACATTCTGTAGGTATCGGGGAACATCGCCAACGCACCGCGAACCTGGTTGAGGCCTTCCTCGATCCTTTTCGCGATGCGGATTTCACCTTCACGGGTCAGTAGTTCGACGGTGCCCATCTCACGCATATACATGCGGACGGGATCCGTGGTCCGTCCAAACTCGCTGTCTACTGTGGCCAGCGCGGCGGCGGCCTCGGCTGCATCGTCTTCATCGGCCGATACCGCGTTGTTCGACAAAAGCAGAGTTTCGGCATCCGGCACTTTCTCGTACACGGTGATGCCCATGTCATTGATCATATTGACGATATCTTCGATCTGCTCGGGATCGACGATGTCATTTGGCAGATGATCGTTGACTTCGCCATAGGTCAGATAGCCTTGCTCCTTGCCGCGGGCAATGAGCTGCTTCAACTTTGAGTGGCGGTCGTCGGTGGCGGCCGCAGTCGCTCCTTTGGCCGGGCCCTTAGGCTCGCTTGCGGTCGGGCTCTTGTCGGTCAAGTTTTGCTTCCTCGTCGTCATTCGGATCTCTCGGATTTTGGCCGGGCATCATACGCAAGGCTAATCCACCATTATAGCACATTCGTCAAGTTTCCTGATCTCCTGGGCGCTGCTTTCCATGACCCGAAGCGACGTCTGAAGCTTGCTGTCTCGCCAGCAAATCCGTTAGCTCGGTTTTTTCATCTGCGCTGAGCTCGCTGCGGCGCGCATTGTCCAGCAAAGTATCCAGCCTCGTGGAAGCGGACTGCCGACTCAGGATGCTCAAGGCATCCTGAAATTCAGCGATGGCTTCTTCCTCGCTCACCAATGATTCAGATGCGGCAAGCTTCATAAGGGCCGCATGTTGCTCGTCATCCCGGTGTCGTTCCAACAGCATCGCTGTTGTGATATTGGGGCTTTTCACCGCATCCTCAAGTAGCAGGGCAAGAATCCGGCAGCCTTCGCCATCCATCTCCATTAGCCAGGCTGTGTCACCTGCGTGCGCGGCCACCGTGGGATAGCGAAGCAGGGTCGCCACGGTCTGGCGCACCAGGTCGCCCCGGCCACTGCTGCGGCGACGCTGAGGGGCTCTTTTCGGCCTGCTCTCGTCCTCCGCCAACTGCCTCGCCATGCGACTGCCGGCACCGGCCAGCTCGGCAATCTCGCGTGCGAGCAACTCCCTGAACGCCCCGGATGGCACCTGCCGGACCAGCGGCCTGGCGAGTTCGGCGAAGCGCGCTTTACCTTCCAGTTCGTTCATGTCGACTTGCTCGCTCAGATGCCTGATCAGGTATTCGGAGAGGGTTTCGGCCCGGGCCAGCGCGGCCTCGAACGCGTCGGCGCCCTGCTCGCGGACCATTGAATCGGGATCCTGACCCTCGGGCAGAAAGAGAAACCTCAGCTGATGGCCCCCACCGGTCTGCGGCAGTGCGTTTTCCAGCGCCCGCCAGGCCGCAGCACGGCCGGCCTTGTCCCCATCGAAACAAAAAACGATCTGGTGCGTTGCCTGGAAAAGACGCCGCAAATGCGCAGCCGTCGTCGCGGTGCCCAGCGTCGCCACCGCATTCGTGATCCCGTGCTGAGCCAGCCCGACAACATCCATATAGCCTTCGACCACAATCAGTCTGGTCAATTCCCGATTGAGCTGGCGTGCTTCGTACAGGCCATACAATTCACTTCCCTTGTGAAAAAGAGGAGTTTCCGGTGAATTCAGGTACTTTGGCTCGCCGTGGTCCAGCACACGCCCGCCAAAGCCGATACACCGGCCGCGACTGTCACGAATGGGAAACATGATTCGATCGCGAAAGCGGTCGTAAACTTTGCTTTTGTCTTTTTCTATGACCAGCCCGGCCAGTATCATTCGCTTGCGGGCCTGGGTGTCGCCCCCCAGTTCCTTGAGTAATTCGTCCCAGGCATCGGCTGCGTAGCCAATGCCGAAGCGGGCCGCTGTTTCGCCGCTAAGACCTCTTTCTTTCAGGTAGGCGATGGCAGGTTTATCTTCCTTTAATCGTTCACGGAAGAAATTTTCAGCCGCGGCGAGCAACGGGTACAGGCTCTCGTCCTTGCGCGCAGCTGCGGGGCCGCTTTCACGCGGCACCTCCATGTTCATGCTGGCGGCCAGCGTCTCCACGGCCTCCACAAAATCGAGCCGGTCATATTCCATGATGAAACCCAGCGCCGTGCCGTGGGCGTTACAGCCGAAGCAGTGGTAAAACTGTTTGCTCTGGCTAACCGTAAAAGAGGGGGTTTTTTCGTCGTGAAAAGGGCAGCATGCCTTGTATTCCCGGCCGGCTTTTTTTAGTTGTATGCGAGTGCCGATCAGATCGACGATATCTGCCCGGCTGATCAGTTCATCAATGAATTGCTTTGGAATACGGCCTGCCATCTGAATCCCGAATGGACAAAATTGCTGTCGCCACCTCGTTCCAACCCGGTGGCTCCACACTGAATATAGGCTACAACGACCGGGATAGCTGCCCGGCCTTAACCAAGGCGCGAACGGACCTGCTGGCTGACTTTTGCCATGTCTGCGCGACCCTGGGCACGGGTCTTGATCTGCCCCATCACCTGGCCCATTTCCTTGACGCTGCTGGCACCGGACTCCCGGATAACCTCATCGATCAGCGCGGCGAGTTCCGCATCACTCATCGGCTTTGGAAGATAAGCTTTGAGGATGAGAATTTCCGCCTCTTCCTGCGTCGCCAGTTCTTCACGGCCACCTTGGCGAAATAGCCCGGCCGACTCACGGCGTTGCTTGACGAGTTTCTCGGCCACGGCGATTATCTGCGCATCGTTCAGTTCAATGCGCTCGTCTATTTCTTTTTGCTGGATTGCCGCCAGCAACATGCGGATGGTTACCAGGCGCTCTTTTTCCCCACCCTTGAGGGCGGCCTTCATATCGTTCTCGATATCCGACCGTAATGGCATGAATGTCAGTAAAGACGTGTGCGGCGGGAAGTATCCCTGGACAAGCGCTTCATGTGACGTTTAACGGCAGCGGCTTTTTTGCGTTTGCGTTCCTGGGTAGGCTTCTCATAATACTCACGCCGGCGGAGCTCGG
>JAPUHG010000297.1 GCA_027297845.1 Gammaproteobacteria bacterium
TGGAACGCTTTGGCTTGGAGCAACGTGGTCATCCAGTCATCGCTGCCATCGTCCTGGCCACTTCTCAATTCGGACACCTCGTAATGTCCGGTCTGGTCCCAGGTCAACATGACATCGAGAAGGTCACTGTCGATGGCTATGTACTGGACGCGATCGTGCGCCCGTGCCGAGACGCTGCGAGGGATTTGTGGGGAAACCGCAAACCTTGCGATATCCGTGCCACCTTCAATGACTTCGGCAACCTCTCCCTGGTCCAACAATTCAAGCGACCCCGAAACGACATAGATGGTTCGTTTTTCGGTCTCGCCCTCTTTGAACAGGAATTGTTGAGGCGACAGCTCGCGCACCTGGATCTTGCCCACAAGGGCTGCCAGATTATCGCGCTTAAGACCGTCAAGCGGGGAAAACCTTTTGAGCAGTTCTATATCTAGCAGCTCAGCCGTCATTCTTCATCCTACACTGTCGCCCTGTTGGTGGTTCTTGGAGCCATTGCCGTGGCAATTTCTCATGCTAAGTTATTATTCTAACTTGAATTTGTAATGATCCGATACCGCACAATGCGCGCAGCGTGAAGCGGCGCACAGTTTACCATTGTATTATCGGTATTCGGTGCCCATTTAAGTGCTTTCAATCATTGCGGAGATTCAACTCTGACCAACCCACGTGAGGGCGGAAGCGGTCGCCGTATTTTTGTGCCAATCCGAGCAGCGCATCGACAACTTCGCCGATTCCGCGCTCTCGTGCGTATTGTAGCGGGCCACCGCGAAATGGCGCGAATCCCGTACCGAATATGACGCCGGCATCGAGGAGGTCGCCATCGCTGACAATTTTTTCGTGCAGGCAGGCCACGGCTTCGTTAACCATCGGCAACATGAGTCGATCAACCATATCGTCGCTCACCTTGCTGCGTTGCTCCGCTGTGGCTTCCGGTTTTACCGACTTTCCATTTTCCCATCGATAAAAACCCTGGCCCGATTTTCGGCCAAGATGTTTTTGTTCAACCATGTCAGCCAGCCGGCTTGGGACCGGCCGGTCGAAAGCGCTGCCCAAAACGTTGGAGACTTGCATTGCCACATCAATGCCAACGCTGTCGATTAGTTCAACGGGCCCCATCGGCATACCAAACGATTCGGCAGCGGCATCGATATCGGCGAGAGCCACACCATCCTCGACGAGGTGCATCGCCTCTGCCATATACGGCGCAAGCACACGATTGACGACGAAACCGGGAGAGCTGGAGCACTCCAGCGGTAGTTTCCCAATTTTCTTCGTAAAGGCAAAAGCCCTGTTTAGAATTTGGTCGTCGGTGTCTGCACAGCGAATAATCTCGACCAACGGGAGCTGGGCGACGGGATTAAAGAAATGCAGCCCTATGAATCGCTCCGGATGTTTCAAATCCGTGCGCAAATCTTCCAGGCGAATACTGGACGTATTGGTTGCCAGAATCGCGTGTTCCTGCATCGACTCCTCAACGGTCGCATAAAGGCTCTGCTTTGCCCCGCGATCTTCGAATATGGCTTCGATGATCAGGTCCGCCGCCGCAACTCCAGCACCTTCTACGTCAGCCCGAAGCCTTGCTGCGGTCGTCTCACGCTCATCATCATTGCGGACTTTCTTGGCAAAGAGTTTCTCCGCTCGAGCGAGCGCCGGCTCGATGTACTTCATTTCGCGGTCCTGAAGGGTTACTTCCAGTCCGCGTAACGCACACCAGGCGGCAATATCTCCACCCATTACGCCGGCTCCAATCACGTGTACCGTTGAGATTCGCTCCGTTGTTTTCTGCCCCTGCGATTTCATCCTGTTCTGCAGGAAAAACACGCGGATCAGGTTGCGCGCGGTATCGCTGCACATTAGCTGCGCCATTGACCTGGCTTCGGCGTCGTAGCCTGTTTTCGGCGAGGCACCGAATTCAGCCCAAAGATCAATGATCGCGTAGGGAGCAGGGTAGTGTTCAGGCCGCGCCTTGGTCGCGACCTGTTTTCGCAAGGTCCGTGCGATGAATGGGCGGACCGGAGCAAGATTCAGGAGCCGATCCATCAACGATGCTCCTGACCTGGCCGAGTCGGATTCGACCAATTCACTCGCTGCCTTTTTCCAGTCGGACGGATCGCAAATCCTGTCTACCAGTCCCTGGCGTCTGGCTTTGCTGACCGTGATGGATTTGCCGGTCAGCATCAATTGCATCGCGGCCCTGACACCTGCCAATCGAACGGCGCGAACTGTGCCGCCGAATCCGGGATGCAGGCCAAGCTGCACTTCAGGCAGTCCAATGACCGGTTTCTCCAGTCGGTGCGCAAGCCGGAAGTCACATGCCATCGCCAATTCAAGACCGCCGCCGAGTGCAAAGCCGTTAATAACTGCGACCGTGGGGCATGTCAGGCCCTCCAGTCGATCAAGGATCTGCTGGCCAAGTCGGATGAGCCTGTAGGCCTCGTCCGGATCATTGATGGTTGTGAATTCATTGATGTCGGCACCCATCACAAAGCCATTCGATTTGCCGGAGTAAATGATCAGGCCGCGGGGCGGGGCGGTTTCGTAGGGCTCCAGGATATGGGCCAGTTGCTCCAGGACGGGCCCGGACAATACGTTCGCACTGCTATCTTCTTTGTCGATGCAAAGCCAGACGATACCGGCATTGTCTGTTTCAGATTGCCAGTGTGCAGGAACCTGTGTGTGGGATTCGTTCATCGGTTTCTCTGGATCTTTG
>JAPUHG010000298.1 GCA_027297845.1 Gammaproteobacteria bacterium
GCAGACTTAGTCGTAGACTCCTAAAGTCTACGACTAAGTCTGCTATATCAACGACCGGCGGTTCGCCGTGCGCTATCGCGCTTGTCCCTTGCCATTATCGGGCCAAGCCAGCCGGGTATCAGCTTGGAAAAATGATGCGGGTTGATGCCGGTCTGCGCAAAACCATCTTCGCTGCACAGACTGTGAACCTTCAGCGAGTTGTAGTTGTCCCGGGAAAAAGGCTTACCAGGGAAATATTCGAACACGGCGGCCTGCAGGCGGGACAAACTGTCCGACAGACCGATCACCCTTCGTTTGCATTGCATGGATGTCGCGATCAGCTGCACGATTTCCTGCAAGGAGAAAACCTCCGGTCCGCAAAGTTGCAGGGTCTTGCCATGTAGCCCCCGATCGTCAAGACAACGCATGATCACGCTGACCACATCCTCGACGTAAACTGGCGCCATGCGGGCGCGGGGAGCTGCCAGGGGAAATATCGGCAGGATCCTCAACAGATCGGCAAAGCGATTGCTAAAAGAATCGTTCATTCCGAAAATTACCGAGGGCTGGAGTATGGTGCTGGCCAGTTCTCGTCCGCTTCGGCGAATAATATTTTCCGCTTCCCCTTTGCTACGCAGATAATGGCTGGGTCCCTGCTCGCTGCTCGCATTGATGGCGCTCAAATAGATTAAGTAGGGCACCTGATTTCTCTGGCAGGATTCGACGATTTTTCTGGTCAGCTCCGTGTGTACGTGTTCGAAGCCGCTGCCATCATGTGCCTTTTCATTCAGTATCCCGACCAGGTTGATGACCGAGTCGCAACCTTCGAAAAGCGAATCCAGATTTTGCTGCCGGTGAATATCGCACTGGATCAACTCAAGATCTGGCTGGACCAGAAAATCCTTATGCGCTTCGCGATAACGGGTTGGTACGCGCAGGTGATGACCCTGGTTGGCGAGTCGGGCGAGCAATCGGTGGCCGACAAAACCGCTACCGCCGAGCACGCAGATGACAGATTTTTTCATCGTCCAATCCACATACAACTATTCCGATTCCGAGCCGGGTGGAATTCACTGCCCCCTATTGTGCTTTAATTAAAAACATTAGCAACCGGACGAATATTGGAAAACCAGGTTTTTAGCTTGCTCGAAATAATTGGAAACCAGCCTGAATGGTGGATATTTCCTGTGGCCGGATTGTTCGCCGGGCTGCTGGCAGGCTGTTTCGGAATCGGTGGCGGTCTGGTCGTCGTGCCGGTGATGGTCTGGGTTTTTACGATGATGGAGGTTGACGATTCGGTGCTGATGCATCTGGCGATCGGCACTTCTCTCGCAACCATCGTGCCGACCTCGCTCAGCTCGATTTATGCTCATCACCGGCGCAACGCCGTGCAGTGGCCAATTTTTGCCAAACTGGTGCCGGGCATATTGGCGGGAGGCCTGGCCGGCGCGGCGCTGGCCAACGAGCTGAATTTTCCGCAACTAAAGACCCTGTTCAGTTTCCTGTTGCTGATAATCGCCGTTTATATTTTTGTCGATCGAAAACCGGTCGGTCACAGGACATTGCCAGGGCGCGTCTGGATGGCAGCGGCCGGAACTGGTATCGGTACGGTCTCGGCGCTGGGCGGTATCGGTGGCGGTGCCCTGACCAATCCCTTCCTCCTCTGGTGCAGCGTAGGCATCCGCCATTCTGTTGCGACCGCGGCTGCCTGCACCTTGCCGGTTGCTCTCGCCGGAAGTACAGGATTTATCGTGGCAGGCCTCCACGCCGATGGTTTGCCCCAATTCAGCAGCGGCTATGTTTACTGGCCCGCGGTGGTGGGGATGGCTGGGGCCGGCCTGTTCGGCGCGCCATTGGGCGCGGCGATCGCGCACAATGCCCCGACCGCCGGCTTGCGGCGAGCATTGGCTGTCTTGCTGATGATCGTGGGACTGAACCTACTTTTTACTTGAAAAGCAGGCGCCAGCCGCTATTCAAACCAGGCCAAAAAAACCCGGCGCAGGCCGGGCTTTTTTTGTATCACTGGAAAGCCTTTGCCTATTGGATCGGTATAAGAAGACGATTGCTGCCTCGCCTGATGGTGAGCAGCAATGCTTCGGCACCTTCGGCGCGCTCGCGGAATTGTTGTAAATCTTCCACGTCGTGACGATTGACTGCCGTGATATCGTCGTTGGTCCGCAATCCATACCGGGCCGCAGGACTATTTGGCTCGACGCTGGCCACCAGTACGCCACGCCGTCCGCCGGAGGCGTCCGTGCTAACCAGGCTGGCACCTGCCAGCCCGTCGTTTATCTCTTCACCGGCCAGCGGTGTGTTCTGAACCTGCGCGCCCAATCGCGCGAGCAGGGTTTTGGTCTCTCCGTCACGCCAGATACCAATTCGCACTTCCTCACCGACCGGTTTCATGCCGATGATGTTGCGCAGGGCCGCTGAATTCTTAACGGTTTCCCCATCCACCTCGATAATGACGTCGCCGGGCTCGATCCCCGCTTCAGCGGCGGCCGAATCATTGCCCACTTCGGAGACCAGCGCACCCAGCGTGGTTTCCTTGTCGATCTCTTTCGCCAGCGCCGGTGTCAACGAGAAAATCTGGACACCGAGTAGACCTCGACGAACTTCGCCGAATTCAATGATCTGTTTCATGACCGCGTTGACCATGTTCGAAGGAATGGCAAAACCGATACCGATATTGCCGCCGCCACCCGAGATGATGGCGCTATTGATGCCAACCAGTTCACCATTGAGATTGATCAGGGCGCCGCCGGAGTTACCAGGGTTGATCGAGGCATCTGTCTGGATGAAGTCTTCGTAGCCATCCGGGTTGATGCCGTGTCTGCCAAGCGCGCTGATTATTCCCGAAGTAACCGTGTGTTGCAGGCCGAAGGGGTTGCCGATCGCGACCACAAAGTCGCCGACCCGTGCCTTGTCTGAATCTGCCAGCGGAATTTCCTGCAAGCCACTGGTTTCGACTTTCAGGACAGCGAGATCCGAGCCGGGGTCCCTGCCGACTATCGTTGCCTTCACGACCTGGTCATTAAACAGGGTGACGGTAATTTCATCCGCATGCTCGACGACATGGTTGTTGGTAATGATGTAACCGTTTGCCGCGTCGACAATGACGCCGGAGCCGGCACTCTGAAAACGGCGGGGCTGCGACGGCGGGTTGAAAAAGCGGCGGAAGAACGGGTCGTTTTCGAAAGGATTACTACGCCGACTGCTGGTTTGCACGGTACCGGTGGTCGAAATATTGACCACCGCGGGTGAGGCTTTTTCGATCAGTGGCGCCAGCGTGGGCGTGCCGTTCTCATCGCTGGTAGGAAATATGGTCGCACCCGCCGGCAGGGTAACCAGGAAAGAAAGTAGTACCGCTAGCAGGATTTTTCTGTTGCTTCTCATGCGTGCTCCGATTCTGTCTGCTCCGGCCGTTTACCGGAACCACAATTGTACAACCGCAAAGGGCAGACAGGAAAAACAGGTGGAAAGTTCCACCCGTTTTTCACAGCCCGTTTGTCCTCCGGCGCTAGGCGACCTGAATGTCGATCCTTTTTGGCTGGATTTCAGCCAGTTTGGGGATAATAACCTCAAGCACGCCCAGCTGGCTTTTCGCGGTGATTCGGTCTGCATCCGCCGTATCAGGCAGGCTAAAGCGCCGATAAAAACTACCGCTGACCCGTTCGACCCGGCTATAGGCCTTTTCGTTGGCCGTTTCTTCTGCGTGGCGCAGACCGCGCAGAGTCAAAACACCATTTTCCATCGTAACCTCAATTTCTTTCGGGTCTACCCCGGGGACATCTGCGTGCAAAACGAAATGCCCGTCTTCTTCCCTGATGTCTACCGCGGGCAACCAGTCGCTGACCGGGGAGGTCGTTTCATCCTCATCCTGCCAGCGTCTTTCCAGCACTCGATCCAGGTCCTGGTGCAGTCTGTGCACCAGCCCCCAAGGCTGATAGCGAATCACGTTCATCGTCGTACCTCCAATAAAGTTGGTTTTTCCTTACCGTTTTCTATGGGCGTATTGCCGAATTTCAAGCCATTGATCCGCTGTGCGGGGATAAACCTGTTCGCCAGCTGTGGATAAGTTGTCAGAATCCGGTGAACACAATATCTTGTGGTGCAGCAAATCCAGCGCTTTTCTCATTCAGGCACCTGAATTTAATAGAGAAATTCAGGTTTAGGCTATAACTTATTGACACTTATGGAGTTTTCCTCAAATAAAAACTCCTTGACAGGTGATAGACGGCGGCATAATCTTCCATCCCCGACACAACATATTGTGTTTTCCTGAATTGCAGTAAAAAGGGCTGAAAAGCCGTTCAGGAGCAGGGAAGTTGGAACGCCGAGCTCAGAAAATGGGTAATAAGTGCGAAAAATAAAAAGCAATGTCGGGCATTGCACAAAAGGGGATTCAAAGTCGGACTTATGAAAACAGCTAGAAAAATCGATCCAAAGGACATGGGTGAGATAACCTTCCAGGCCGCCTCACTGGATATCTGGGACACCAAATACAGACTCAAAGCCAAAGACGGGAAAATCATCGACCAAAGAATCGATGATACTTATCTGCGGGTCGCCAACGCGCTGGCGGCTGTAGAAGCGCCCGAAAAACAGGCAATCTGGGGCGAACGGTTTATCTGGGCTCTGCGCAAGGGAGCAATACCGGCGGGCCGCATCATATCCAATGCGGGGGCTTCCGAGCACAAACCGGCAACCTCGACCATTAACTGCACAGTGTCGGGAACGATCAACGATTCGATGGTCGAAATCCTGGATAAGGTCAAGGAAGCGGGCATGACGCTGAAGGCCGGTTGTGGGATCGGCTACGAGTTTTCGACCTTGAGACCACGTGGGGCCTATGTTTCCGGCGCCGGTGCTTATACATCAGGACCGCTGTCCTTTATGGATGTTTACGACAAGATGTGTTTCACGGTGTCGTCAGCGGGCGGGCGTAGAGGCGCCCAGATGGGTACCTTTGATGTTGGCCACCCGGACGTGCTTGAATTCGTTCGTGCCAAGCGCGAAAACGGCCGCCTCCGCCAGTTCAATCTTTCGTTGTTGATTACCGATGAATTTATGCAGGCGGTCAGGGAGGATCAGCCCTGGCACCTGGCGTTTCCGGTCAGTCGCCGGGAAGCGGTCAAGGAAAATCTCAATTTGCAGGATGCCGATTCGTATATCTGGCGTGAATGGCCGGGCGAAGGAGATTTTGTTCGCAACGACGAGGGATTGGTTGCTTGCCTTATATACAAGACCATGCCAGCGCAAAGAATATGGGATGTCATCATGAGTTCCACCTACGATTTCGCTGAGCCGGGGTTCATCCTGATCGACCGGGTGAACGAGCAGAACAACAACTGGTGGGTGGAAAATATCAGGGCGACAAACCCCTGTGGAGAGCAGCCATTACCGCCATATGGTTCCTGTCTGCTCGGTTCGATCAATCTGACGCGATTTGTCACCAAACCATTCACCGACGAAGCCGGCTTTGCCTGGGAGGATTTCCGGGACGTCGTCAAGGTGTTTACCCGCATGCTCGACAATGTTGTGGAAATCAATGGCCTGCCTTTGGGCAAGCAACGTGACGAAATCATGAGCAAGAGACGACATGGCATGGGGTTCCTGGGTCTGGGTTCGTCACTGACCATGTTGCGCATGATCTACGGCGAAAAAGAGTCGCTTGAATTTACCGAGAAAGTCGCTAAGGAACTTGCCCTGGCCGGCTGGGAAACAGGGCTGGAGTTGAGTCGTGAAAAAGGCCCTGCGCCGATCATGAATCAGGAATTTACGGTCACGACTGAGATGCTGCGCAAGCGGCCCGAGATGAAAAGCGATGGCTGGCAGGTCGGCGCGCGGATCGCTGGAAAGGTTTTGCATGCCCGCTACAGCCGCTACATGCAGAAAGTGGCGGAAATAGCACCGGATCTCGTCGAGGAACTGGCCGAGGTGGGTAGCCGGTTTACCCACCATAATTCGATTGCGCCTACCGGAACGATTTCACTCTCGCTGGCCAATAATGCCAGCAATGGCATTGAGCCCAGCTTTGCGCACTATTATTTCCGCAACGTGATCAGGGAAGGTCGCAAGACCAAGGAAAAAGTGCCGGTTTATTCATTCGAATTATTGGCCTACCGGGAGTTGGTTAATGCCAACGCCAGCCCGACCGCGGAAAAAGCCGCTGACAAGTTGCCGGAGTATTTCACCACGGCCGAAGACATTAAGCCGCGACAGCATGTCGATATCCAGGCGGCTGCACAGAAATGGATAGATTCCTCTATTTCCAAGACAGCCAATGTCCCGACCGACTTTTCCTACGAAGAATTCAAGGACATCTATGTTTACGCCCACGAGCAAGGTCTCAAGGGCTGCACGACGTTCCGCTTTAACCCCGAAGCGTTTCAGGGTGTGTTGGTTAAGGAAACGGACCTAAAAAACACGACCTATGTATTCACTTTGGAAGACGGAACTCAAATGGAACTGAAAGGCGATGAAGAGATTGAATACGATGGCGATGTGCACAGCGCCGCCAATCTTTTCGATGCATTGAAAGAGGGTTATTACGGCAAATTTTAGTAACGAAAGCGAATAAATGCTCCTGATCTGGATGGTGGATTGTTGAAGCAAAACGGATTTAAAAACCACCTTCGTTTTGGACGGGAGCGGGAAGCTTCACTCTAACCGGGCAAAAGGAAAACAAGTGGGCATTTATTTACGCAGCTGGAAAAAACGGAGAGAAGAAGCGCTATACGAAAATTGGGCGGGCCGTCAGAATTGGCTTCGTGCTGGACTTATGGTCAAGGACGACCAGGACATACCCGTAACTTCCTGGCTGGAGCGGCATGTATCTGGCGGCTTGCCCAAACCTGACAACGAGTAACAGTGTGCCTGCCGCGCAGGCCACGGAGATTGCAGAATGAAACCAGTACAGATTAAAGGAAAAATCGTTGACTATCGGGTTGAAAAACCCGAGGCGGCTGGCGGGCAAGAGGCGGGTAAAGCGACCAAGGAAGCAGAGGCCAAAACCAAAGTTGTCCAGATGCACGAAAAACTGGAGCGACCGGAGATGCTGGAAGGCTCTACTTACAAGCTAAAAAGCCCGGTCATGGATCACGCGATGTATGTGACCATCAACGACATCGTTCTCAATTACGGAACAGAGCACGAAGGCCGCAGACCGTTTGAGATTTTTATCAATACAAAAAATCTGGATCATTTTCAGTGGATCGTCGCCATGACCCGGATGATGTCCGCGGTATTCCGAAAGGGCGGCGATGTAACGTTCCTGGTCGAGGAAATGAAAGCCGTTTTCGATCCGCGCGGCGGTTACTGGCTACCCGGCGGGAAATTCATGCCATCGGTGATTGCCGAGTTGGGTCATATCATCGAAAGACACCTGCAGAAAATTGGCTTGCTCGCAAAAACCGATCTGGATGAGCACCAGCAGCGGCTGGTCGATGAGAAACGCAAAGAATTTATCGAGCAAAACAGGCAAACCGACGCATTTGCCAACAACGAATTTCCCGAGGGCGCTTTGTTGTGCACCAAGTGCAGCACTGTGGCCGTGGTACGCCTCGACGGGTGCATGACCTGTCTGAATTGCGGGGAATCCAAGTGCGGCTGATGGGCTGCTGGATGCGGCCTGTCTGACTTTTAGCGGCCTTCGGGCCGCTTTTTTTTGACCAAAAAATCAAGGGTTTTCCCCAAAGACAGTTGCCTGTTCCTTTGCTAATCTCGCGCTGAGTCCTGGGAGGATCTATCGAGCCATGAGCAGAAATCAGCCAACGATCGGTACTGTTGCGCGCCAGGTTGGCGTCAACGTTGAAACCATCCGCTATTACCAGCGTATAGGGCTGGTCAAAGAGCCGGCAAAAAACGGTGGCTTCCGTTTTTACTCGGAAAGGGCTGTCAAAAGATTATTGTATATACGGCACCTGAAGAAACTGGGCTTCACTTTGCGCGAGATCACCCGTCTGCTGGAAGCTGGCGCCGAAAACTGCGGCAAGGTCGGTGTACTGCTGCAGGAAAAGCAATCAGAAATATTGGGGAAAATAGAGCAAATGCGTTCTGCGGTCGTGGAACTTAAACAAATGGCCATTGATTGTCGGGAGCGCTCATCTCGTGCGAGGGGCGCCTGCCCGCTTATTCCCGAACCAGAATAGAAACCACCAAAAATAGTCGCAGGCTGCTAGAGTGGTCGCATCAGCCGGCGACCGGGTGTTGTGGTGGATCGATTCGTCCTCAAGTCATGCTTGTTTTTGATACTTCTATGGCCTTTTGCACCGGTCAGCGCTGAAGCTTATCTTACGCTTGAGGATTACCGGCAGCTAGATGCCAGTCATCAACGCGCCTGGATTGCGGGCGTAGTCGATGGCCTGCTGCTGATGTCGCAGGGCAATACTTTCAGTGGCCGCCGCTGGCTGCTGGACTGTTTCCGCGAGCGGACGATGGACCAGCTACACCAGGCGTTTTCCAAATATATAAAGGCCAACCCTGACTATTGGGAGTACGCGGCGGCCGGGGAGTTTGCAATGGCCATGAATGAGTCCTGTCCAAAAACATCATTCTGGTGATTTGTCCTGGTAAAAAGGGTTTTCTTGCAAAATGGGTTTCTACCCGAGAATGACTGGTCCCGTAACTCGTCAGGTGAAGTTTTTCCTCGGATCAAAGCCGAGGTCGTCCCGCATTTGCTGATAGAGATTCCGCGATTTTTCGTTGTCGGCCGACGGCGTAACGATCTTCAGAACGACGAATTGATCACCCGGGGGTTTTCCCGGCAAGCCTCTGCCCTTCAGCCGCAGACGCGAATCGGTTTGTGAGCCTGGTGGGATCTTGAGCGATACCTTGCCACCGAGTGTCGGAACTTCAATCGTACTTCCCAGTGCGACTTCCCAGGGCGCAACCGGCAGATCGAGATAAATATTTTTCCCCTCGTCTTTGAATATTCGATGCGGGACAAATTCGAGCTCCAGAAACAAGTCTCCGTTTTTCCCGCCACCGGCGCCTTTGCCGCCCTGGCCGGCCAGGCGAATCTTCTGGCCGCTGCTGACGCCTTTGGGGATGGCTACTTGCAGGGTTCGTCTGGCCGATGGGCCCGCATCCATCTGGCTCAATTCAAGATTGCGTCTACTGCCGTGATATGCGTCTTCGAGGCTTACCCTGACTTTGGCATGGTGATCCTGGCCGCGGACGGCGAAGCCACGTCTGAAGCCATGCGCCGGATGCGGGCGACCGCCCGCACCTCCACCGAACAGTGATTCAAAAAAGTCACTGAATGAGCCGGCATCGCCGTTTTGCGAGAACGAAAAGCCGGTACTCCAACTCGGCGGCGGTTTGAATTCCTGTCCTTGCTTCCAATTACTGCCAAACTGGTCGTAGGCGGATCTTTTCTCCGGATCTTTCAAAACTTCGTAGGCTTCACCAAGCTCCTTGAATTGTTCTTCGGCGTTTTTTTCTTTACTGACATCGGGATGATATTTTCTCGCGTTCCGGCGGTAGGCCTTTTTGATCTCGCCCGGAGTCGCGTTTCGATCTACGCCAAGAATTTTGTAGTAATCCTGATATTTCATTTAGAGACTCTTTTGCAGCAAGATTTCAGCGCACTGGATCGGCCCACATCTCCGGAACGCGGTCGTTTCAAAATGCCGCTATCTGCCTGCAAATGAAAAAATCTGGACACGCGTCACGTCAATATTACCCTCTTTTCTTGTGGGTATAGTGTCGAAATCAAGTTTAGCCACGAACGCAGGTCGGTACGGCAAAACCTGCTACAGTCAAATCATGCCGGCAGCAAAAAAAACGTTGCTCAGAATTCTGATGATTGGCACCGCGGTCCTGCCACTGGCTGTGGCCTGCACGACTGTACCGGCTAGTGAAGCGGATGCCACGGGATCGATGTCCGTTATTTCCGGTGATCTCAAGTTGCGTTTTAGCAGCCCGGTGAATGTGTACTTACGAAAAGTAGACGACACTCGGCTCGGAGTTTTCGAAAATAGCGCGCGGGTAACACCGGGACCACACGAATTGCTCGTCGATTGCTCAGCGGGGAATACAGAGGGTCCATCCCGGTTTGTCCTGAGCTTGACGACAGTTGCCGGTGTTGATTATCGATTGCAGGCAGTGCTGGCGGGTGGAAAAGGTGGCTGCACGGGAGTGGAGATCATCGAAACGCGGCGTTAGCGGTCGCTACCTTTGACAAAAAGGATCGGGGAAACGGGCCAATTTTCCACCGTCGCAATAGAACAAATTCGAATTCCCCTGGCTTAAATAACCCACAGGAAAGGCGTTGCGCTTGGTAGCGTGGTCCGACAGCGCATGGTAATGCGAACTGCGTCACACTGCACCTAGTTGCCGCAGCTTATTATGTCAGCTTCCCGAGCAAGCGCTTTTGCTCGCCCTCGGGCTGGACTAATGCGGGAGCAACCGGATGGAAGCCACAATCGATGGCCGCAAGGGAGTGTCGGTTAACTGGGAGGGCTCTGCTATCAGCCGTCCCAGGCTGGTGGTTAAGCCGGAACGAATTACCGAACTGATTGAAATCGTGAAGAGCCAGACAAAGTACCCTTCACCGGTACGAGCTGTGGGCTTTCAACACTCGATTACGCGTTGTGCGGTTGCCGATGGTGGGACGCTGGTCGACATGCGTCACTTCAACCGTATTTTGGAATTCGGACAGGGGCATGTCCGGGTACAGGCAGGCATACGTATTTACGACCTGGTCAAGGCGCTGGATAGCCGCGGTCTGCAGCTTTGTGCCTGTCCTGAATTTGGCGATATCAGCGCCGGAAGCGTGGCCTGCACATCGAATCGCTACATTTCATCGCGCGGAATACTCGGCCAGCTTTCTTCAACCGTCGTTGCGATGAAGTTGGTGACGCCGCAGGGAGAAAAGCTCGATATTACGGCCAAGCAACCGGACCTGCTCAACGTTATGCGTAGCAGCTTCGGTCTGATGGGGATCGTATACGAGGTAACTTTCGCGGTGCGCGACAAAATCGGCTTCGTCGTTGAACGACAGCAAATGGCAATAGACGATCTGTCGTTAGCATTGGCTGAAATTGACACCGCCGGCACCGGTATCGAGCTGACTCTGTATCCGTTTAGTAACAAAGCGCAGCTGGAAATCCGCCATTCTGTGAATCTGGATAAGAAAACCAGGCAGTGGGCACTAATTTTGCGGGCATGGGGCTGGAATTGTTTTGTGCCATTTCTTGCGCAAGTGCTAAAGCGAGTACTCCCGATAGCCCGCCCGCGTGCTGAGCTGCTTGATGTACTGCTGTTCCAGGCACAGAAGCTGTTTGCAAAAGTGGCAGACGATCATATCGGTGAAATGTCTGCCGTCTGCCTGCCACGCTGTCGTTTGCCGGACTGGGGTAGATGTACTTATACGACCTGGGCATTTCCGGCGGAAGATTTCTCGTTACTAATAGATAAATACGTCGATTTTTGCCATGAATTCCAGCGTGAACAAAAATACCGCTGCGATCTTCCTACCAAATCGGTTTTCGTGCCAAAAGACTCCGCTAGCCTGCTCTCCTATGCAGGCGAGGGAGACATGTATACGCTGGATGTGTTTAGCAGCGGAGACAAGGGTTGGGAAGATTTTCTGATCGAATTGAATGAGTTTTGTTCAGCAAATAATGGAGTGCCTTTGCTCAATCAGACAAAACTTCTGTCACAACGGCAAGCTGCAAAAGGGCTGGGTATCAAGCTGCGGACCTTTAAGCGGCTTCGGCGCAACGTCGATCGCAATAATCGGCTTTCAAGCACTTTTTTTCAGCCCTTGGTCGGCTGAACCACGCCACGCTTAACCGCCTTTAACGGGGCTCTGTTATCATTCGTCTTACGGGCTGCCAGGTCTGTTATCGATATCAGCGCGAGGTGAGTGATGGGACCGATTAGTTTGCTGGGCAATCTCTTGTGGCTGTTTCTGGGGCCGGGGATCGTTTGTTTTTTCTTTTGGGCTATCGCCGGCCTCATCATGGCCGTGACCGTCGTTGGCATGCCCTTTGCGATCGCCTGTTTTCGGATAGCCGGGTTTGCAGCGTTGCCATTTGGTCGGACTCTCGTCGATGCAGAGGAAGTAGGCGAGAAACGAATTTTTGGTACTACGTTTTTTGCCATCCTCTGGATGTTGCTGGCGGGGGTCTGGCTGACGCTGTTTCACGTTTTGATCGGATTCTTGTATTTCATCACCATCATCGGGATACCCTTCGCGCTGGCTCATTTCAAACTGGCGATGGTCTCTTTCAACCCGCTGGGAAAACGAATCGCCTATCCCAGCTGACTATTCCGCTGGCCGCCGCACGAGCCAGTCACTATTTTGTGAGGATCGCTGCAGCGGCTTCTTGTCGCCGGCCGGCGCGACTGGATACAATGCCGCTCCGCCGGAATGGCCAGGCCAGATTCAGGAAAAAATATGTCCAATTCCATTGTCACTACGCCCGCCCCGTACAACGAGGCCATCGGTACTTTCGCACCGGGGAGCGCTGAGCGCGCATCGCTCAAAACCAGACTGACGGAAATGATGGACCAACAACTGGAGATTCCGGTTGTGGTCGGGGATCGCGAGATCCATACCGGCAGGTTGGGTGAGACCAGGCCGCCGCACGATCATGGCCATTTGCTCGGCAGATATCATCAGGCCGGTGAGAAAGAAGTCGAACTGGCTATCGCAGCTGCGACCGGTGCCAAGAGGCACTGGTCATCGATGAACTGGGAAGATCGGGCGGCAATTTTTCTGAAGGCTGCCGATCTGCTCGCCGGCCCTTATCGTGATGAAGTCAACGCGGCAACCATGCTCGGCCAGAGCAAGACGGTGTTCCAGGCGGAAATAGATGCGGCCTGTG
The DNA here is from genome assembly GCA_027297845.1 of Gammaproteobacteria bacterium. GTDB lineage: Bacteria > Pseudomonadota > Gammaproteobacteria > Steroidobacterales > MnTg04 > MnTg04. The sequence continues at coordinate 12,819 of JAPUHG010000298.1, forward strand.
AGTTGATAGATTTCTGGCGTTTCAATGTCCACTTTATGGAACAGCTTTACGCGGTGCAGCCGGAATCGGCGGATGGGATCTGGAACACCATGGACTACCGGCCTCTGGATGGCTTTGTATTCGCCGTGGCACCGTTCAATTTCACGTCGATTGCCGGAAACCTGCCGACTGCGCCCGCGATGATGGGTAATACAGTATTGTGGAAGCCATCGTCCACCCAGACTTACAGTGCCTGGGTCATCATGAAAGTTCTGCAAGAGGCCGGCCTGCCGCCGGGTGTAATCAACTTTCTGCCGGGTGGCGGGGCCGCTATCGGTGAACCGGTATTGGCCAGTCCCGATCTTGCCGGAATTCATTTCACCGGCAGCACGCCAACTTTCAAACACTTATGGCGCACGGTTGGGGACAACATCGAGCGTTACCACAGCTATCCGCGGCTGGTCGGAGAGACCGGTGGCAAGGATTTTGTATTTGCTCATCCAAGTGCCCACGTGCAATCGCTGGTGACGGCGCTGGTTCGCGGTGCCTACGAGTACCAGGGCCAGAAGTGTTCGGCGGCAAGCCGGGGCTTTATACCGGCCAGCCTCTGGGATGAGGTCATATCCGGCATGCAGGAGCAGATGAGCCGGATCAAGATGGGTTCGCCGCTGGACTTCAGTAATTTTGTTTGTGCGGTTATCGACAAACGATCATTCGACAAGATCAGCGCTTATATCGAGCACGCCAGGGAGAGTGATGATCAGAGGATACTGGCGGGTGGCGATTGCGATGATAGCCAGGGGTATTTCATTAGTCCGACACTGGTCGAAGCCGACAGTCCGCAGTCCCGGCTAATGTGCGAAGAAATTTTCGGTCCGGTCCTGACCCTGTATCGTTATGACGATCGGCGCATGGATGAAACGCTTGCAGAAGTAGAAAAGGCGAGCCCCTACGCGCTTACCGGCGCGATCTTTTGCCGCGATCGCGCCGAAATCCACCGGCTGAGCATGGCGCTGCGTTCCGCCGCGGGAAATTTCTATATCAACGACAAACCAACCGGTGCCGTGGTCGGTCAGCAGCCGTTTGGCGGGGGTCGCGCGAGCGGAACGAATGATAAGGCCGGGAGTATTTACAACCTGGTGCGCTGGATGTCGCCGCGCGTGATCAAGGAGACTTTTGCGCCACCGCAGGACTTCCCCTATCCGCATATGGACGACGAGTAACGATCGACCGTGGCCACCTGGCAATGGCTTGCAGGGGCTGAAAATGGATGACTTTCTGATCGGTCTGCGTTACAGCTACCGTGGTTTGCCCTGGTTGTGGCGAAAGGGCGTTCGCCTGTTTGTCGTTGTGCCCCTGTTAATTAACTCGCTGGTTTTTGCCGTTGCTATTATGTGGGCCGGTAGCAATATCGGTGGGCTGGTTTCCCGGATACAAGAGGCGGCGCCCGATTATCTGGACTGGTTTGTGTGGCTGCTGTGGCCGGTATTCGTGCTGCTGGCTTTGCTGGGCTTATTTTTCGGTTTTACCCTGGTGGCCAATCTCATTGGTTCGCCGTTTAATGGCTTGCTGGCAGAAAGAGTTGAGAGACTAACGGATCCCGGGGGTCGCCAGCCGGACAACTTGTCGCTGGCTACTGAATTATTGAGAGCGCCGCTGGAGGAATTGAGAAAGCTATTGTATGTCGTCTTACTGGCGATCCCGCTGCTGCTGCTGTGGCTGGTGCCGCCGGCATATCCGTTCCTGCCATTTCTTTGGGCGGCGTTTGGCGCCTGGGTCCTGGCCTTGGAATATCTGGACTATCCGCTGAGCAACTGGCATCTGGGCACGCGACAGCAACGCATCATGCTGCGGAAGCGGCGCATGCTGGCGCTGGGTTTTGGCAGCGGCATTACCTTGCTGACGACAATACCGGTGCTGAATTTTGTCGCCATGCCGGCGTCCGTGATCGGTGGAACCTTGCTGTGGTCCGAGCAACTAAAGAAAGGCGTGCTGGCGGATCGAGGCGACGACGAAGCGGACGGAAACCGCTATGATAATGAGCCGTAAGGCAAACGCTCACCAACCCACGAGGCAGCAAATGAACAGCCGATCCATCCCGGCCAGAGTTTTCGGTCTTGTTACCATGCTGGTGCTAACCGCCTGTGGTCAATCCACTGACAACCCGAACCAATCGTCGCAAAAGGCGGCGGCCGGAAGCCGTGAGCAAACCGCTCAGGACAGCCGGCACGACTGGCTGGAAAAGCGCAAGGGAATTTATGCGCCATTCGAGCTGACGGCGGATCTATCGAGTCTCAGCGACCGGCAAAAACAGATGTTGGTCAAGTTGATCGAGGCATCGAAGATCATGGATGAATTATTCTGGCTTCAGGTGCTGGGAGCGAAGGAGCCGTTCCTGGCTGCGATCGATGACCCGGACGCACGCAAGTTTGCCGAACTGAACTATGGCCCCTGGGATCTGTTGGCCAACGGCAGGCCGTTCATCGATGGCTATACAGCAAGTCCGCCGGGGGCGAATTTTTACCCGGCAGACATGACGACAGAAGAATTTGCAGCAGCGGAACTGCCCGGGAAAGACGGTCTGTACACTCTGCTTGGCAGAGACTCGCAGGGCGAACTCTACGTCGTGCCATACAGTGAAGCTTACGCGGAGCAATTGACGGCGGCGGCAATGCTGCTCCGGGAAGCCGCGGCGCTGGCCGATAACAACCAGTTTTCCGATTACCTGAAAGCCCGTGCAGAGGCGTTTCTCAGCGATGACTACTACGCCAGCGACATGCTGTGGATGGACATGAAAAACAACCCGATAGACCTCGTCATCGGGCCGATCGAGACCTATGCGGATGCTTTGTTTGGTTACAAAGCGGCGTTCGAGTCTTTCGTGTTATTGAAAGACCTGTCCTGGTCCAGGCGGTTGAGCCGCTACGTCAGCTTCCTGCCGCAACTACAACGTGGTCTGCCGGTGGCGGACGAGTATAAGGCTGAAACACCGGGAACCGATTCGGATCTGAATGCCTACGATGTCCTGTATTACGCCGGTGACAGTAACTCCGGAGCAAAAACCATCGCGATTAATCTGCCAAATGACGAGACAGTGCAACTGGCAAAAGGAACCCGGCGCTTACAGCTAAAAAATGCGATGAGGGCGAAGTTCGACAAGATCATGTCGCCGATCGCGGATCAATTGATCGTGGAAGAGCAGAGGGCACACGTGACCTTCGATGCGTTTTTTGCCAACACGATGTTTCACGAGGTGGCGCATGGTCTCGGCATTAAAAACACGATCAACGGCAGTGACACGGTTCGCACATCCCTCAGGGAGCTGTCCTCGGCAATGGAAGAAGGCAAAGCCGATGTACTGGGCATCTATATGATTGGCAGTTTGTACCAGCAGGGAGAATTGGGTGACGTTGAGCTGATGGATTATTACGTGACTTTTCTCGCCGGTATTTTCCGTTCGGTTCGCTTCGGTGCATCCTCGGCCCACGGAAAAGCGAATATGGTGCGCTTCAATTTTTTCCGCGACCTGGGCGCCTTTGCCAAGGATCCGGACAGTGGTCGATACCGGGTTGATTTCGAACGCATGCAGGAAAGCATTGCAGCGCTATCGACGGTCCTGCTGACCCTCCAGGGCGATGGCGATTATGCAGGGGTCAGCCGCTTATTGTTGGATAAAGGGAATATCGGCGATGAGCTACAGGCGGATCTCGATCGACTGGCAGCGGCTGGGATTCCTGTCGATATCGAATTCATTCAGGGCGTCGATGTTCTGGGGCTGGACTGAATGATCCGATGAAAGCCGCAGCCTGCAAGCATTGGGATTGGGGCAGTGGCCGGCTGGTTCTCTTTTTTCTGCTGTTGTTTTCGGTTGCCGAATTCGGGTTTACGGCGGAAAGCGACTGGTTGGCCGACAAGGTGCTCGTTTTGAAGGCGCAACGAAAACTTTTTCTGATCAAGGATGATCGAATTTTGAAAGCGATCGATATTAGGCTCGGACTGGTGCCCGAAGGGGAGAAGGAATCCGAAGGGGACTTTCGCACGCCAGAGGGTTCTTATTTTCTCGATCGGCGTAATTTGAACAGCGAGTATTTCTTATCCATCCATATCAGTTATCCCAATGCGCAGGACCTGTCCGCCGCGAATGGAAGCGGCTTGCGGCCTGGCGGCAACATCATGATCCACGGGCTGCCAAACGACATGCGTCACGAGCGCGAGTATTATTCTGGCTGGGACTGGACCGATGGCTGCATCGCGGTGAACAACACCGACATGGTCGATATCTGGATGATGACAGCGGCCGATACGCCGATCGAAATTCTCCCCTGATACGCGCTTTTGCACTTACCGCCCGGATGGGTCGAGAGGCGGACGATGGGTAGTTTTGCCGTTACTGGACCATCGTACAAACTCCAGGTTTTCCATAAGCCATTGAAAATCAACAAGTTCACCTAATCCTGATTGTGACCTAGTTCCTGTTTTGGGACCGGCCCGCCAATTACTGTATGGGTCAAGGATTCGCCAGGATGGTGGGTATGGGTAAGCACGATAAAATTCGAGATGAAAAACGGTCGCAAGTCGTCCGCAAACCCGGTAGCGCCGATGATGAAGGCTGGGCTGCTTATCGCAGCTGGCTGGGTCAGGTCGCCGGGACGCGGGGACGCCGGGTAATGGCCGACAGTTCGATTTATACGCTGCAAGGTTACAAAGACTGGGCCTACCAGGTGCGCAAGGTTTGGGGCCCGGATAAGACTGAGTAATCAGCGACCTTCAAACGACACCGACCGATGGCATCGCGCCCGCCGGTCTGCTTTTCTCCCAGCTCAAAATTGATTTCCATTGTTCCAGATCTTTGCGTACATGGTGCGGTTTCATTTCGTGAATACCAACACCCTGTTCGGAAGCGCGAACATAGGCCTGTGAATCCCGCAACACGCCGACTATGGGGATCCTCAGATTCCGCAAAAACCGCATCAGCGAATGGTAAATCAAGGTTTTGCTTTTGACGCGATTGGCCAGCACCCCAATGCGGCCATCGCTGCGCCTGATGCGCGCGATCAGCAATAAGTTTGATATCAGGGCGGTCGCTGCATGAATATCGATATCCGATGGCAGCACAGGAATCAGGATCGCCTGTGCGCCGCGAGTAATATCCGGTAGCGCCTGTGGGTCGAGTGCCGCAGGCGTGTCGACGACGACCCGCCTGGATTGCGGGGGCACCCGCATCTGCCAGCTTCGGGTTACCCGCATTTGACTCTCGTAGGCCGCAATACCGTGTATTGCCGGAAGGTCGGCAAAGCGCTTGTCGAGCCAGTGCATGCTCGATCCCTGCCGGTCCATGTCCATCAACGTCGGCTCCATGCCCTGCGTCGCAAAGTAGGCCGCCAGGTTGGTGGCGATCGTGGTTTTCCCGGAGCCCCCTTTCGGATTCAGCACGACGATCTTTTTCATGACCACAGACAATACGCCAGATTGGAGTTCGGCAATAGTGGCTCTCTGCATTATGTACACAGAGGCGTTGTTTCTTTGTGACCTGCAACACAGTGAATATGGCCGCACTTTTCTAAAGTTAGCTCCGGAAGCTGATAAATCTGGAGCGAAACTGAAATGAGTAAGGAGTCCGAAAATCGGCGGGAAATAGAGCCGTTGAAAATGGACAGGAAGAACTGGATCGCCAATGCGATAGCGGCAGCGACTCGCGCGGTAGATCGCGAGATAGCAGAGGAAGCCGCAGGGTTATGTGACGGCTTGGATGGGCCGGACCGGACACAATTCGTCTGAAGGCACACGAGACCAATAGGTTGCAAGGATCTGGCCAACGCCCTGAGCTAAGGAGCAAACATGGAAGTGCTTATTCAACTCCTGGATGAACTGGATGACCTGGCAGTCGGTTTTGCCCATTGGCTGGGCACCTGGCCCAGAACATTGGTTATTGGCGGCCTGGTTTTCTATTGCGCGGGTTTGTTGTATCTCTGGTTTGCCTGAGCGGCGCTCGCGGCTCATGTGACCTGGATCACGTTTTGTAACTCCATAAAAAGATATTATGTAGCGTCGTTTGGATGCTAATGGTATGGATCGTGCGAAAAAGGATCGACAGAGGCAGGCGGAGTTATCGAGGAGACTTGGTAGAGCAAGGCTCAATCCTGTCCAGGAAGGAAAAATCGCCATCGAAATCCAATAGCGACGCGCCAGAAAATACCTCTACCAGCGATACTACAATTAATGAAATCAGCGGCGACTCTTACCTGGTCGAGCTGATCAAAAAGCAGCTATAACGATAAGCGCCAATTACCTGGCGCCGCCATCGCCCGACTGCCTGGCCAGCGATCTAAGAAACTCTACCAGACCCAGTTTTTTGCCGAGGCCTGCCGCAGCAACGGGGCTTATGCTTTTCAAGGCCATCAGCGGCCTCACCGGCATACTGTTGACCAGGATTTCCGGCTTGTCCGAGTGCAACGCTTGCAACACGGCATCCGCTACCTCTTCGGGGGTGCAGCTACCGAGGCTACCCGGTGCATCGCGACCTTTACGGGC
>JAPUHG010000299.1 GCA_027297845.1 Gammaproteobacteria bacterium
CGACCACTCAGACACCTCTCCGATGCAGTTATTAGATCATAAAATCGGGATGCTGTTGTTGAACTTATATCCTGAAGTTCCACTCAGCCGATTATCAGCCGGTTCATCCAGGGCTTGTAGACCATCAGAGCGAACAACACGATAACGCTCAGGAATGCCGGAAGACCGAGCAAAACCCAGGCTGTCATCAGTTTTCTAATATCACTGACTGTCGCCGAATCACGCAACATATTTCTGACTTTGATCTGAATCCAGACTACGGGCAACCAGCATGCGCCGATCAACGCGAACAATCCGATTACAATCATGAACCAGGCCGACGCTACCGAAATGCCGAGATGCAGCGTCAGCCACAGGCCGGTGAGAAGCTGAACGACGATCGCCGGCGTCGTGAAAATCCAATCCGCCATGACGACATGCGATGTAGTCACTCGCATCGCCTCAATGTTTCCGGAGCGATACGCCTGATACATGAAAAATGCCGTACCGAGGCCAGTGCCAAACAGGATTGTTGCACTCAGGATATGCAATAACTTTATTGCGAGATACAGATTCACTTACTCATCCTTTTCCAGCACGGTCTCAGTCGAAATATTGAAATTCGATAATTCCGCCATGATTTCGTCGACCGTCATCATGCCCATGCACGGCCGAGCGCCGCGAAGCGTCAGATCGCCATGCAACATTTTTTTGACGAGCACGATTGAGGGCGTGCAAGGTATTTCCGGCCCGTGATTATCTTCCGCAGTCATGTACCAACTGTAATTCACAGCCTGCTTTTCCAGTGACAGGCCGGAAATATGAATGTGCATGCCGCCGCGTACTGATCCCAGAAGAATAAGCCGCTCGCTCATAGCCGCAAAAAATGGTATGAACCGCTGCCAACTCCTGACAATTCGAAGCCGGGTGAACCACGCCATCAGCCACAGAGATAACTGTTCCCAGGTCGCCTCCAGCGCTGCATGAAACGATACCGTTTTGACGCCTGGCAAGTGGTCGGGAAGAAGAGCGAGATCGGGTACATCACATGCCGCGGAAAGACGCTTCCCAAGCTCCGGATAATTTTGTAGCCGTAGATCCTGCCAACCATAAACAGTCGTCCATTGACCATCCCGGAGTGTTTTGAATGGAGAACCGCAATAGCTCAATACTGCCGCGACGGTTCCCGGGCCTCGCGGCGTCTGATGCGCGGGAGCGATGGACATCTGCACGCATTCAATCCGGCTGAATTTCGGCGCCAGTTCATCAACTACTGCGACCGACAGTCCTGGCAAAGTGCTCGCTCCGGATACCAGCAGCAGGTCTTTCTTCCTGGCCGCTGTGTCGAGCGATGAAAACCCGCACACGAAATCCCGCCCGTCCGCAAGATCGATGTAATGACTGCCGGCAGCTATGCATGCCTTTGCAACCCGATAATCCTGATATTGGTAAGGACCCGCAGTATGCAGAACGATATAGGGGTCGAGTGCTTCAAGATCGGTGGAGAAACTCGCCGAGTCCTGATCCAGTGCCGCTCCACGAACGTTTGCACCAGGACTCAGCCGCCTCAAGTCTGACGCCAATGCTTCTGCCCTCGCCTTGTCCCGGCTTGTAACTATCAGGCAAATGCCTGCTTCCCTCGACAATCGGCGGCAGATTCGCTCGCCAAATTGGCCGGTTCCGCCAAGCACCAAAACTTCTTTGCGATCACTCAATGTAACTAATATCTCTGAAGCCCGATCTCTTGTATTCATCACTTTATGGTGCTATCAACTCATCGTCCAGACTATTCTGACAACATCGATAGCCACTCAAATGCGCAAACTGATCGATCGGCTGGATCTCGACGGCCACTTTCGTAGAAAAGAAATCAGGCGGTACATGCTGCAGTGTACGCTGGCCGGGGTCTTCGTACTGATCATGCTGCTGGTTCTGGATACCGTAACGCAGACAGTTTTGATCGCCGCGCTTGGCGCAAGCACATTCATTGCATTTGCGGTGCCACGATCGCTGCATTCGGACCCACGGCATATGATCGGCGGCTACCTCGTTGGCATCGCTGCGGGCTGCCTGATCGGCACGATCAACCTGACGCTTGATTTGGACGGGGCATCCATTGCGCAGGCCGTTACCATTCTGTCCGGGGCATTCGCGACCGCTTTGGCAATGTTTATCATGGTGATTACGAAAACCGAACACCCTCCTGCCGCCGCGCTGGCGCTCGGCCTGGTGCTGAACGAGTGGAATCTCCTGACGATTTTGGTAATCCTGGCAGGCATCGTGTCACTGAGCATTTTCAAGCGACTGATTCTGCCGGTGCTTATGGACCTGATTTGAATTAACTCAAGGCGTTTATTGCTGGCCGGTCTCGAAACGGTATCGGACCTCTCGCGTCTTGCCGTTTACATGCTCTACGGTGACGCGCAGCACCCAGACCGTTCCGCTTTCGAGCTCGTCCAGACGGAATTCGGATAACACACCACGGTCAATGGGATTAACCAGCAGCGTGCCGACTCTCCGCCATGCGGTGGGCTCCTCTCCGGCACCGAGTTCCAGCCAGCCTCGGCCAAACTGATTCGCGCTGACAGACCCAACCACCTCGACAAATTCCTGCGAGACGATTTCGACCCTGCCCAGCCGCTCAATATCCGCATGAATGTAAAACTCCGGGTCGGCCGCCAATGCCGCCTGCGCATCGACGATGCCGTATCCGGTGAGGTAGTCCTTGCCGGGGCTTTCGATATCCCTGGCGGATTGTTCAAGCATACGCCGCACCTGCACATGGCTTAGCTCCGGCGATTGCGACCAAAGCAACGACGCAATGCCGCTGACGATCGGCGCCGCGAAGGAAGTACCGCTGGATACGTAATAACGCTGGTCGCTGCCAATGTATGACGCGCCCGGTTCATACGGTGAGTGATCGCTGGTTCGCATAAAGTCGGTGCGGCGCGCGCGCAGGCTCAACACATCAACGCCCGGCGCTGCGATCGATACGTCCCTGC
>JAPUHG010000003.1 GCA_027297845.1 Gammaproteobacteria bacterium
GCATGGCCGCCGCCTGCGCCAGGATACGATCAACGACATCCAGGCCACTCGATCCCGCGGCCAGGCCCATATCCGGTTCATGTCCGTATTCCGCCGGTAAAGACCGTATTTCCTGGTCGGCGACATACGGCGGGTTACTGACGATAATATCGTAGCTGCGCCCTTCCAGCCCGGCAAACAGGTCGCTATGTACAAATTCAACCCGCTTCGACAAACCATGAAACGCGGCATTCTCACGCGCCAGTTCAAGTGCGTCCGTCGACAAATCGCTGCCGGTAACCACAGCGTCGGGCAACGCCAGCGCCGAGGCAATCGCGATACAACCACTGCCGGTACAAAGATCAAGCAGGCTGCCAACCCGTGCAGGCACGACCCACGGCTGAAACTCGCCTTCAATCAGCTCGGCAATCGGTGATCGCGGGACCAGTACCCGCTGGTCAATCTTGAAGGGCAAACCACAGAACCAGGCCTTGCCGGTCAGGTAGGCCGCGGGTTTTCTCTCGACGACTCTTTGCTCAAAAAGCGCGAACACTTTCTCACGCTGTTTTTGATCGAGTTCCATGTCCGCCAGCTTTTCGGCGTCTTCATGCGCCAGACCCAACCCATCGAAAACCAGGCATGCCGCCTCATCCAGGGCGTTGTCCGTGCCGTGACCGAAGTACACGCCGGCCTCGTCCAGCCTGCGAGTCCCGAGCCTGACAAAATCCGCTACTGTTTTTGCTGGTTGATTCATTTGCCGGTTTGTGTTTTTCCCGCTGCCGAAAGCCTGTCGCTGTGTGATAATGCGCGGCCATGCCTTTCCCTGCAAAATCTCCGCTAATACTGCTGACGGCCGTGATTGCGCTAATCGGCGGAATCGTCGCCGCCCGCTTCCTGATCAGCACGGAGCGCGTCTCGCCCGAACCCGTCAACGCCACCTGGTTGCGCGCCCCCAGACCGCTGCCGGAGTTTGAACTTTTGAGCCATTCCGGACAAGTCTTTAACAAGGAAAGTCTCGCTGGCAACTGGAGCATCCTGTTTTTCGGGTTCACCAATTGCCCGGATGTTTGCCCGACCACCCTTGGCACATTGAACCGGGTGGTCGGCGAAATCGTTGCCAGGGGTAACCGCCAGCCGCGGGTGGTTTTTGTTTCGGTGGATCCAATGCGAGACAGCGTAGAAAAAATGGCCGCCTATGTGCCGTATTTTAATTCGGGTTTCATCGGTCTGACCGGTGATCTTGCCGACCTCCAGACACTGACCCGCGAACTCGGCGTTGCCGTCAGTTATTCACCTCTGGAATCGGCCGTTGCAGATGGCGAACAGCAAAACTATACGGTCGATCACTCCACGGCGCTTTTCCTGGTCGATCCCGATGGTCGGCTGAACGGAATTTTCGGCGCGCCGCATATCACGGAACAAATCGTTGACGACTATCTCATTATCACCGGCCAGTCTTAAGAGCGAATACCGGCGGCTTTTTTCTCGCGCAGGCGCATGGGGTTTTCCACTGCTCCTGCTGTGCGCCTGCACGCAACCCGAGGCGGTCACTATCAGCGATGCCTGGATCCGCGAAGCGCCGCCGGGCGCGATGCGTCTTGCCGCCTACCTGGTCATCGAGAACAAGCTGTCGTCAACGATCACGCTTACCGGCGTCAGCAGCGAATCATTTGCGACGGCGCAAATACATCAAACGACCATGGACGATGGCGTGGCCAGAATGAGAATGATCGATGAACTCGCGATCGAACCCGGCCAGTTGCAATCGTTCAACCCCGGCGGAATGCATCTGATGCTAATCAACCCGAAAGTGAACGTCGTCGCCGGAGATACCATCGTCCTGGTTTTGCATTTCGCGAAACAAGCGGACCTGACTGTTGATGCCCAGATCAAGGTCGGGCAATGAACAAAGTCGGCGCCAGCCTTTTCGTGCTTGTGCAGTACCTGCTGCCGAAACGGCTGATCTCGAGTCTTTTTTACCGCCTGACCCGCATTCGAACACGCTGGTTCAAGAACCTGTTCATCCGGACCTTTTGTCGGCTTTACCCGGTCCGCATGGATGAGGCGCTAAAGACAGAACTCAGCGATTACCCCAGTTTCAATAGATTCTTTACCCGTGAATTAAAACCCGGTGTCCGCACACTGACCGGTCCGCCCGAAAGAATCCTGTGTCCTGCGGATGGGACTGTCAGCCAGGCCGGTCAGATAGACGACGATCTTCTGTTGCAGGCCAAAGGGCGACAATACAGTCTCGAGTCATTGCTCGGCGACCCGAAGCTGGCCGAGGTTTTTATCGGCGGCAGTTTCGCTACCATTTATCTTGCGCCCTACAATTATCATCGAGTGCATATGCCAACCGCCGGCAGCTTGTTATCGATGCGATACCTCCCCGGAAATTTATTCAGCGTGAACCAGGCGACGGTCAGTCGCATCGACAAGCTGTTCGCAACGAACCAGCGCATCGTCTGCGAATTCGCCACCGGGCTCGGACCGATGGTGCAAATACTGGTCGGCGCCTTTAACGTCGGTTCGATGGCGACCGTCTGGGGGGGCGCTGTTACGCCACACAAGTACCGAAACATCAACTACCTGCGTTATGAAGATGAGCCTGTCAGCCTGGCGGCCGGCGCTGAAATGGGCCGCTTCAACATGGGCTCCACGGTCATCGTCCTGTTTACCGCGGATGCGGTGAACCTGGACCCGGCAATGGTGTCCGGCCAGGTGGTTGAACTGGGACAAACGCTGGCGCTCGCCGCCGCGCCGGTGACATCCGGGGCCAACTGATGAGCCAGGACTGGCGCCCGGGGATCAGTGAAAAAACGCTCAGGCTGAGGGCTGCGCTGCTGGCCAGGACCCGGGAATTCTTCGCGGCCCGTTCCTTGCTTGAGGTCGAAACGCCGCTGATCGGCGCTAACACAGTCACCGATCCGCATCTCGACAGCCTGGTTACGCGCCTGGCGGGCCAGAGTACGGATTTTTTCCTGCAGACCTCACCCGAATACCACATGAAACGGTTATTGGCGGCAGGCAGTGGCGATATCTACCAAGTCTGCAAGGTATTTCGCAACGGCGAAGCCGGTCGCCGGCATAACCCGGAATTTACGATGATCGAATGGTACCGCCTGTCGATGGAATACCTGGAACTGGCGAGAGAAGTTTGTGAACTGCTGGCCGCACTGCTCGACCAGCCGGATCATGCCGAACCCGAATTGCTCGAATATGCAGAAGCGCTCGAGCGTTTTGCCGGCCTGAATGCCGACGACCTTTCGGATGGAGCTCTGTTGGCGGCACTAAACGCGCACGATATTGCGGCGCCGGAACGAACCCATGGCGCCGCCTTGCAAGACCTGGTTTTTTCGACGCTGGTTGCTCCGCGGCTGGGTAAAAACAAGGCGACGGTTATCTATCGTTACCCGGCGGCACAAGCCGCGTTGGCCCGGCTTTGTCGCGATGACCCGGGCAAGGCGGAACGATTCGAAGTATTTTTCGATGGCATGGAACTCGCCAACGGTTTTCAGGAACTAACCGATGCGGTCGAGCAAAAAAAACGCTTTTCGAATGACAACGAAAAACGTCAGCGGGAAAAGCTGCCAACGATTGCCACGGACCAGCGGCTGATCGCTGCGCTGGCAGACGGCATGCCGGAGTGCGCCGGCGTCGCCCTTGGTTTTGACCGCGTCGTCATGCTGGCGGCCGGCGCTGACAATATTGCCGAGGTTATGTCTTTCGATGTAACCCGGGCATAGTAAGATGAACCGATGACCGACAAGAAAAAACTCTACGCGCGCATGCACGCGCAGGCTGAAGGATTGTTCGAAGGTGAAAGCGATCCGATCGCCAATGCCGCTAACCTGGCCGCGTTGCTTTTTATGGAACTGCCTGCCATCAACTGGGCCGGGTTTTATTTTCTGCAGGACACGGAGCTTGTCCTGGGTCCGTTCCAGGGACAACCGGCCTGCGTACGAATCGCGCTTGGAAAAGGCGTGTGCGGTACCGCCGCTAAAAATCGCCAGCCCCTGATCGTCGATAATGTCGACGAGTTTGCCGGCCATATACCCTGCGATGGCGCGTCACAATCGGAGATCGTGATTCCGCTGCTCAAAGACGGTGTATTGCTCGGTGTGCTGGATTTAGACAGCCCGCAGCTCGCGCGTTTCGACCAGTTCGACCAGGACGGCCTGAAGTCACTCGCCAATTTGTATCTAAAACGCACCAGGTTATAGCGCGCAGCGCCTAAGCATTTGTCGTTTGTCGAGCAGCGACTGGCAGACTGCCAGGCGTTGATTACTTAACCCGTGATACGTATTCGCCGCTGCGCGTATCCACTTTGATCATCTCACCTTCTTCCAGGAACAAAGGAACGCGCACCGTCGCGCCCGTTTCGAGACGGGCGGGCTTGATCCCACCCTGCGCCGTATCGCCACGCAGTCCGGGATCGGTCTCGACGATCTTTAGCTGCACGAAATTGGGCGGCGTGACAATCAGCGGCGTGTTATTCCACAAGGTCACCTGGCAGATGTCTTCTTCCTTGAGCCACTTCTTCGCATCGGCGACCGCGTTTGCATCGGCCGCGTGTTGTTCAAAGGTGTCGGGTTCCATGAAATGCCAGAACTCGCCATCGCTGTACAGATATTGCATATCGGTATCGATGACATCGGCCGCCTCGAGAGACTCACCCGATTTATAGGTCTTGTCGACGACCCGACCGGTTTTCAGGTTGCGAATCCTGACCCGGTTAAAGGCCTGACCCTTGCCCGGTTTTACGAACTCATTTTCAACGATCACACAGGGATCATTATCGATAATGATCTTGAGGCCCGCTCGAAATTCGTTGGTGCTGTAGCTCGCCATCGGTATTCCCGGCAGAAAACGGGAATGATACCCGTTCGGCACCAGGCTGCATATTTCACCAAAGACCCCACAAAAAGACCGGGCGGGGGCGCTCCGATGACCTGAACGGGTCATCCGGGCAAGCGGCCCGCCCCGGTTTGCAAGGTCATCCGAGCCTGCGTCCTAAAAACGTGATTTTTCAATGCGTTATCAGCTATAGTGATCAGTCCGGGTAAAAAACTGTG
>JAPUHG010000030.1 GCA_027297845.1 Gammaproteobacteria bacterium
AGCGTCAGCGCTGTTACGCTTCTCCACCATTGCCCGGACAATATGGCGGCAGAATCAACCCGGCCAGTGGCAAGCCAGTCGGTGCCGAAACTCTGGTGACTCTGCCAGTAGGCAAAAACCAGCAGCACCGAGACATAACCGATTACGCCTGCGACTCCACTGGATTGCCTTGGTACCGGTGGTGGCGGCGGGATGGGCTTGCGCACCTCACTCAAATAGGCAAGGAGTTCCTCGTTCGCTCTGCGCGCATCCGGCGCTGGAACCAGCAAGGCAAGATGGGCGTCGCCCGATATTTTGCAACGGATACCCAGCGCCTGCAAAACCAGCGCCAACTCCTGGCAACCCGCGAGCGAGCGACACTCGAATACAACGACCCAGTCACTAACGTCAGGAAAAATCCGCTGCTCTTCCTCCCAATTCATAGACTGCGATCAACCACCGACCCAGAAAGCGAGACGGGCAGTCAGCAATGCCAGGTAATTACCGATCGCTTACCCAATCAGGGCCATCAGTATCGCTACCGGCACGAGGCTTTCCCTGTGATACGCAGCAACAACCGGCGCGGAAGCGGCGCCACCGATATTTGCCGCCGAAGCAATTGCCGCGCTGTGAACGTCCACTCGGAACAACCAGGCACCCGCCAGGCAAAACGCCCCATGAATACTGATCCAGATAAAAGCACCGAGGACAAACGCCGGTGCCTGACCCAGTCCGGCTATCGATGCTCTCGCGCCCATGCTGGCGACGAAAATATAAATTATCGCCATAGCGATGTTGTGAGCGCCGGGTATCTTTTTGGCCGGTGTAAATGACAACGCAAGCGCAATAGTAGTCACCAGTAGCAATTTCCAGGTCGATGTCGATAATACCGGCGGAAACTCGGGCAGCTGCGGCGCGATCCAGGCTGCCAGCCATGAGACTCCAAACGCGATAAACGCCAGAAACAGGTAGTCGCGCATTTCCGGTGTCGTGTCATCGCTGTGTAGTTCCAGGGCGGCCTTCTCCATCTCTGCTACCCGGTCGTCCGCCACTTTGGTCCAACGGTTGAAACGCTCGGCAAAGGCCTTGGACCCCAGCAAGATGGGTAGCCAGACGACATAAACGAGATTGTCGGCGAGTACCGCCAGCCCCAATTGCTCGGGCGATGTGTCCAGCGCGCCGGCCACAGCCGCCATGTTGCCGGTACCTCCTATCCAGCTTCCAGCCAACGCCCCCCAACCCTTCCAGGCGTCCACCGCCAGCCAGCCATGCACGATCCAATAAGAAACCACGCCACCGACAACAACGCCGACGCTACCGAGTAGCATGACCAGGACACCCTTACCCATTACCCGTACCGCGGCCCCTACATCGACCGATAACAACATCAGGGTAATAAAGACCGGCAGTCCAAAATCACGCATGCCCGTGTACACGGGCGAATCCGTGGGCATGACACCAAGGTTATTTAACAGGACCGGCGTGGCATAGATCCAAAGTAGCGGTGGGAACAGGTTGAAACCTTTCCAACCGGTGCTTTTCTCCAGGAAAAAGAAAAATGCAGCCACCGCGACCAGTGCGAACAAGACACCGATTGGTGATTTGATCAATGCCGGTTTGGCGCTGGCTATCCAGTCCTCGACTACCCGGCGCAGCATCGGCAGTGGCAGTGAACCATTTTTTAGCAATTGGTTATGGAACTGCTTGATATCAAAATTCTCCGCCAACTCACGCTCGGCCTGCTCACGCAGCGCAAAAATCTCCAGGGCGCCTGAATCATAAGCCGTTAACTGTCCGGGCAGGATTGCGATCCGATCAACACCCTGGCGCGCTTCCTCCTCGGTAAACCGACCGCTTTCAACCAGAAAATCCTCCGCCTGTTGTCGCGACCAGCCCATGATGTGGATACCCGGGTCAACGACCATTCCCCGAGCAGGCCAGGCTCTACGGGTAATCAGTGCCGCCTGGTTCTCGTACAGATTCATTTCCTCGGCGAGGCTCTCCGAGTACCGGGCCCAGCCTTCGATGAATCCCGAATTGAAACCCAGTTTGTTGACCTCATGCAGACTCTCCATTTCCAGTGCAATCGCGATCTGCAGATGGTGGCCCGGATAAGCCTCATGAACCGCGGTAATTTCAGAACCACCTTTTTCCTGTTCTTCCGGCTGAAATAAATTGATCCGATAAGTCCCCGGCCGGCCTGGTCCGGGAGGCTCATAGCGAGTGCTGACACCGGTCGGCTCCAGGTACTCAGGATAGGGAACAACCTCGACCCTGGCTTCCGGAACCGAAACAAACCAGTTCTCCATCTTCCCTGCGGCACGCGCTACGAAAGCACGGTTAAATTCGAGGAGCTCATCGCGGTCTTCGAAACGATTCGTCGGATCGGTATGAACCCGTTGCACGATCTCAGAAAAATCATCCAGTCCATACATTTCCTTGCCAAGTGAAATCACGCGTTTACGATTGGCATCGACAGTCGCCTTGCCAAGCTCGTACACTTCTTCGGGACTGCGTTTCAAGGTCGTGTATGCCCTGAGCGATGCCACATAACAGTCTTTGCCATCAGGGTTAGCCGTCACGGCAAATTCTTCGCGTGCCTTTTCCAGATAAGTCGTTGACAGGAAATCCCGATACCCAGCCAGCGCAGGAATAATTTCCTCCTGCAAGAGCCTGGAAAATTCTGCCTTAAATTCCTCATCGTCATCGCGATTTGCGGGCGATATTAGTGGAGATTCGGAGATACCTGCGTTGATCAGACCGTTGAGTTGGTCTATCACCAGGCGCGTATTGCTTTTTGGCGACGAATATCCAAGCTCGAGACCGGTCCGCAGATTACTGATTTCCATCCTGATAAATGCCGGTATTTTTCCCCAGCGGTTCAACGCGTCTGCCCTCGCCTTCCCGCTTCCCACAGGCTGAAGATCCGCCAATTGCATCAATTGCAAATGCCAGCCGCCC
>JAPUHG010000300.1 GCA_027297845.1 Gammaproteobacteria bacterium
ATTATGTACTGCGCCAATTGGCCAGCCGCAACAAGGCTGCCTGATCCGGTTCGCTACCGCTCAGTCGGCGATTGCAAAATGATCGCGGGGAACGGCGGATGAGTATCAGTTTTCCGGCCAAGCTAACCGAGCGACTGGCGGCGGCGGAGAGTGTTTGTGTACTGACCGGCTCCGGTGTATCGGCAGAAAGTGGTGTGCCAACCTTTCGTGATGCGCAGACCGGATTGTGGGCAAAATTTGAACCCGAAGCCTTGGCTACCATGGAGGCCTTCCAGCGGAATCCATCGATGATCTGGGATTGGTACGAATGGCGCAGGAAGCTGGTGCGCCAAGCCAAGCCAAATGCGGCCCATTATGCACTTGCCAACATGGAGAGCCTGTTTCCCCGGTTCAGCTTGATCACCCAGAACGTAGATGGCCTGCACCAGGCCGCCGGCAGCCAAAAAATGATTGAATTTCACGGCAATATCATGCGCACGATATGCGCTGATGAGGGTTGTGTGATCGAAGACTACGACGCCAGCCAGTCACCCCCGCCCTGCCCGCGTTGCGCAGCTTATTTGCGGCCGGATGTCGTCTGGTTTGGCGAGGCCATCGACCAGGGATCCCTCGACAAAGCTATAGCGTTGGCCGATGAATGCGATGTGTTCTTTGCGATCGGTACATCAGCACAGGTTCAGCCGGCCGCAGGGCTTGCCGAAGTCGCCATGCAAGCGGGTGCCTGTGTCGTGGAAATCAATCCGCAACGCACCGTGCTCAGTAAGCGCGCTAATTTTGCGCTGCATGGCGCCGCAGGCGAGGTTCTGCCATTGTTGATTGAGACACTGACGCCCGCACTATCTCGCAACTAGATCCGGATCGGGCAGGAGCATAGGTTAATGGTAAATGTATGGCAGTGGAAGGAATCCAGTGCGGACAAGAATCCCTGGCTGATCGGCGCCGGTATTGCCCTGGCCGTTTTGCTCGTGATTATGCTGGTGCTGGCATTTTGGTGGTCGCGCGCGCCAAAATCGTTTTGGGTAGCTTCGGATGTGTCCGGACAACGGGCGCCGGTAGGTTACTCCACAACCCAAACGCTGATCGAAGTCACCGAATTGCTACTCGAAAAACCCGGTGGATACCTGAGCAACGATATTGCCCCGCCCGGGGTTTTCCTGGATAACATCCCGAGCTGGGAGTTTGGCGTGGTCGTACAGGTGCGCGACCTTGCCAGGGCGTTGCGCAATGATTTCAGCCGCTCGCAGTCTCAATCCACGGAAGATCCCGATCTGGCGCGCGCGGAACCGGTGCTCAATTACGATCACAATTCGTGGATGCTGCCATCCAGCGAGGGCCAGTACAAAAAAGGAATCCGTTATCTAAAGGCCTACCGTGATCGACTCAGCGACCCGGAAAATAAAGGCGTTCAGTTTTATGCTCGCGCGGACAATTTGCGGGAATGGCTGGCGGTCGTCGAAAAAAGACTAGGCAGTCTGTCGCAAAGACTCAGTGCCAGTGTCGGACAGGTTCGGATAAACACCGATCTTGCCGGCGACCGGGCCGCTGAAAACACAGATACATTGCCCGAATACGTCTCGGTCAAGACACCATGGCTGAAAATCGACAACGTATTTTTTGAGGCCAGGGGGACCACCTGGGCCCTGGTGCATTTTCTCAGGGCCGCACAGTTCGATTTTGAAAAAGTCCTGCGGGATAAGAATGCCGTCATTTCCTTGCGCCAGATAATCCGGGAGCTTGAAAGCGGGTTGCGTCCGCTGAAAAGTCCTTTGATATTGAATGGATCCGGTTACGGCATTTTTGCCAACCACTCATTGGTGCTGGCGTCTTACCTGTCGCGGGCGAATTCTGCGGTAATCAATCTACGGGAATTACTGGATCAGGGATAGGCATCGGGGCGGCAGCAGGTTTCTATAACTCTACCAATAACCAGCCCGGTACCTGCGTCCAGCCATCGGCCAGACGTTCGTCCAGCATTCTGCCAGCGGGGGAAAATTGCTCAACCAGTGCCCAGAATCGTTGCGAATGGTTCATGTGCCTGAGGTGACACAATTCATGGACCAGCAGGTAGCGAACCAACTCGGGCTCCAGAAACAACAGGCATAGATTCAAACTGAGTGTTTTGCTCGATGAACAGCTGCCCCATCGGGATCGTTGTGATCGTATCTGGATGCTGCGAGGACGCAGACCGGTTTCCAGGGCCAGCTTGCCAACCGCTGGCACCATGTATGCTCGAGCCTTGCGTCTGAGCCAGTTCAACAGAGCCTGGCGGCGAGCCACATCATCATTGGCGCCAAATACATCCAGACTAAATTCCGACTCGGCAACGCGCAACCTGGCACACGGTTTCTGGTTGTAACTGACCGACCATTCCCTCTGCAAAGCAGCCAGACTGATTTTCTCGGGGGGTTGGGTACTTGGGTCGCAATGACGCCTGTTCATGGCCTCGCAGGTTTCCCTGATCCAGGTGGCATGCTTGCCAACAAATGACTCGACTTCCTGTGCCGGCATGCGCCTGGGAACAACGATCTCGACCCGACCTGGTGGATGCACCTGGATACTCAGATAACGTGCTCGACTGCTACGACGAATCTGGAAGTTAGCGGAGCTTTCCGCGGGCTCCAGCAGCGGTAGCTGGCGTGAATCGGCTCGTGGTTGCGGTATGTATGGAGTTTTCAAGTTATTATTAACATGAGATAAATAATATTAGCCATTGTTTTTAAGCAATATTAATAGCCAACAACATGCCTTGCCGGATAGCACCTTTCGCATCCAGCTCGATTACCTTATCGGCTCCGCCGATCAAGTGTACCGGCAGGCCAACGTTCTTCAGCGGCGCCTCAAGGTCCCGGCACGGCAGTTGCCCGGCACAGCTCACCACGTTGTCCACAGCCAGCAGGCGGGTCTCGCCGCCGATCGTCAGGTGCAGACCCTGATCGTCAATTTTGTCATAGCGCACCCCCGCCAGCATTTTTACGCCACGACCGCGCAGGCTGACCCGATGAATCCAGCCGGTGGTTTTACCCAGGCCTCCACCAGGCTTGCCCGCTTTTCTTTGCAGCAAATAGATTTCCCGCGGTGACGGCCGTTCGTCGGGTCCCGATCCACTCAATCCTCCACGCCCCGCGTAGGCCGGGTCAATTCCCCATTCCCGGCAAAACGAACTGATATCCAGACTGGTGGGCTCTCCAGACTGGCTGAGAAATTCAGCCACATCGAAACCGATACCACCGGCACCGATAATGGCGACACGGTCGCCGGCCGTTTGTTTTCCCAACAACACATCGATATAGCTCAGCACCATTGAATGATCGATGCCCGGGATATCGGGCGTACGGGGCAGCACACCGCTAGCGAGTACCACTGCATCAAATTCACCGGCGCTCAGCGCAGCATGATCGACCCTATGGCCAAGCCGAACATCGACCCCCGCCTGTGCCAGGCGGTGGCGAAAGAATCTCAAGGTTTCATCGAATTCTTCTTTGCCGGGGACCCGCCGTGCCATGTTTAGCTGACCGCCGATCGAATCCGCCGCATCGAAGAGCACGACCCGATGCCCCCGCTCGGCCGCCGTTGCCGCGCAGGCGAGCCCCGCCGGCCCAGCACCCACAACGGCGATCCGCATTGGCTTGCTGGTTTTGCCAACCGATATTTCCGTCTCGTAACAGGCCCGCGGGTTTACCAGGCAGGTAGCGCGTTTTTTCTTGAAAGTATGGTCAAGACAAGCCTGGTTGCAGGCGATACACGTGTTGATCGATTCTGCCTTGCCGAGTCTGGCCTTGCTCACAAACTGTTCGTCGGCCAGGAAAGGCCGCGCCATGGAAACCATATTGGCGCAGCCCTGGGCGAGTATTTCCTCTGCTTTTTCCGGCGTATTGATTCTATTGGTGGTGATCAAGGGAACGCTCAGCTTACCCATGAGTCGCTTGCTCACCCAGGCGAAACCCGCCCGTGGGACCATGGTTGCAATTGTTGGGATTCTCGCCTCGTGCCAGCCTATACCGGTATTTATCATACTGCAGCCGGCCTCGATGACGCCTTGTGCGAGTTGTTCGACCTCGCTCCAGTCGGAGCCGTCGTCGAGCAGGTCAAGCATCGACAACCGATAGATAATAATAAAGTCATCGCCCACAGCTTCGCGGGTCCGCCGCACTATCTCGACCGGAAATCGCATCCGGTTCGAAAAATTTCCGCCCCACTTGTCCGTACGCTGGTTGGTGCGCCCGACCACGAATTCATTGATCAGATAACCTTCCGATCCCATGATTTCGACACCATGATAGCCAGCGTCTCTCGCCAGCTCTGCGCAACGGACGAAATCGTCGATCTGCGATTCCACGCCAGCCGTACTTAACGCTCTCGGTTTGAACGGGCTGATCGGAGATTTGATAGCGGATGGGGCAACGCAAAGCGGATGATAACCGTAGCGTCCCGCATGCAGAATTTGCATGCAGATTCTGCCGCCCTCCGCTCTTACCGCCTGGGTAACGAGCCGGTGACGCGCCAGGTGGCTCTTGTTAGTCAGTCTGCCGGCAAAGGGTGCAACCCAGCCGGCGATGTTCGGTGCAATCCCGCCAGTAACGATCAGACCAACACCGTGCGCCGCCCTTTCGGCGAAATAAGCGGCCAACTTTTTATAATCCGAACGTTTGTCCTCGAGGCCGGTATGCATTGAACCCATCAAAACCCGGTTGGGTAAGCACGTGAAGCCAAGGTCAAGCGGTGAGAATAAATTGGGATAGAGCGGGTGTGGCTCAGTCATCGGGTTATTTTTCCAGTGGCCGCAAGCACCATCATACGACACCTTTGACGTCTGCATCCAAGCAAGCGGTTGACGAGAGTCGCCGGTTGCCGTTCGATAGCATTATCCCCTAAGCTGTCCAGCACTCATCCGCCCGTTTCCCGGAAGTACTCATGATCTGCTACCCATCAACATCTAACGAGCGTCATTGTCCGGCTAGAGCAAACACCGCCACGGCCGCCAGTGAGTTGATTACTGGATGAGCGCTGTCCTTGAAGTTCGGAATCTGGTCAAGGAGTATCCCGGCCTCACCGCAGTCGCCGGCATCAGTTTCAGCGTAGATGAAGGCAGTTGTTTTGGCATGCTGGGCCCCAATGGCGCCGGCAAAACCACGGCCGTGGAAATCATGGAGGGCATCAGATCAGCCACCAGCGGAGAAATACTCTACCAGGGAAAACCGTTGGGGGCGGAATTCAGGGCTGAGGCTGGCATGCAATTTCAATTCACGGCCCTGCAGGACCACCTGACCGTACTGGAGTCGCTGAAATTGTTTCACGGTCTGTATAAACACGCCGCAGATTTGGATGAATTGATTGAGACATGCTCGCTGGAACAACTCCTGGACAGGGATAATCGCAAACTCTCCGGTGGCCAGCGCCAGCGATTACTGCTGGCGATAGCGCTGGTCAACGACCCAAAAATTGTTTTTCTTGACGAACCCACAACCGGTTTGGATCCGCAAGCCAGGCGAAATTTCTGGGACCTGGTTGAAAATATCAAAAAACGTCACACGACCGTGCTGTTGACCACCCATTATATGGATGAGGCCTACATCCTCTGTGACACCATCGCAATCATGGATCACGGCGAGATTATCGCTCGCGGCTCGCCTGAGTCATTGCTCAAGGAACACTTTAGCGACGTTATCATCGAACTTCCGCGCGAGGACTTTAACGTGGCGTCGGAGAACCTGCCGTGGACGATCCATCAAAAAATCGACTCGGTGGAAATATCGGTTGCCAGTGTCAGCGAAGCTTTGGCGCGATTGCTCGAGCTTGGCGTTGGCATCGACCGCATAAAAATTCGACCGCGAAATCTAGAGGATCTTTTCCTGGAACTGACCGGAACGGAGTTACGCGCATGATTGATCGAATTTGGTCGATCCTGCACGCTCGGAATATCGAGTTCCTCAGGGATCGCGCGGCATTGGGCTGGAATATCCTGTTACCGGTACTGCTGGTTATCGGCATGGGCGTAATTTTCTCTGGTGATGGCCGAGCCATGTTCAAAGTCGCGGTCTATCAGCAGTCAGTAGATATCGACCTGACAGCGCATCCGTTTCTGCAAACTCGTTTCATCAATTTCTACGCGGTCAGTGATCTCGACGACGCAAAGGCCAAATTAGCCCGCCATCAGATGGATATGCTGATCAACCTCGCCGTCCAGCCAACGCAATACTGGATCAATGACTCTGCGCCAAAGGGATACATACTTGAGAGGCTGATCGCCAGCGATGAGATTAGCGATTTCGATCGTGGAACGGTGACTGGAACGGCGATTCGATATGTCGATTGGCTACTGCCAGGAATCCTCGGCATGAACATGATGTTTAGCTGCCTGTTTGGCGTTGGCTATGTCGTGGTTCGGTATCGGAAAAACGGCTTTCTGAAGCGGTTGAAAGCGACCCCGCTGACCCCATTCGAGTTTTTAACTGCCCAGGTTTTGTCCCGACTGATATTGATCATGCTACTGACCTCGATAGTCTTCGCCGGCACCAGCTATCTGATCAATTTCAAAATGTCAGGCAGTTACCTGGCATTGCTCGTGGTCGCCGCGCTGGGCGCAACCTGTCTGATTTCCACGGGACTTCTGGTCGCGGTACGCACGGCAAGCGAGGAATTCGCTGGCGGTCTGCTCAATATGATTACCTGGCCAATGATGTTGTTGTCTGGGGTCTGGTTTTCGCTGGAAGGAACACCACAGTATGTGCAGACGATTGCCGGCATATTTCCCCTTACGCCGCTGCTCGATGCGTCCCGGCATATTATGCTGGATGGAGCGGGTTTATCCGAGGTAATGCCCCAGGTCATCCAACTGGCGGTAATGACCACGGTGTTGCTCGCCATGGGCGCCTGGCTGTTCCGTTGGCAAGAAGACTAGCTAGCAGGCATTGAAAAACTCTCATGCGGCACAATCCGGTGTTAATAATTGGCTCACAATGCGGGGCGGTGCAGCCGCAAACTCGCGTGTACACTGCGCTGAAGGGCAGGACGCTCAAATGCCGCGGAGCCCAGGGATGGGCGAGAGCGGCGCCTCGCCAATTCTTGCCTTGTCTTGCACTCGCCTGAGACTTTTTCAACAGCCTGCTAGTGCTTCGTTGATTATTTTCCTGCTTTTTTCTTCGCCGTTTTTTTCTTTACAGTCGGCTTGTCCGCCGATTTCCTGGCACCCGAATCCGCATCGGGCCAGCTACCGAATGGGAACGGCTGATTTTCATCGGCATAGCACAGGAAGTCGATTATCTGACGAAAATAAATTCCAAGCTGCTGGCCAAATTGAAGCAGATTGTCGTTACGCTTGCCGGTAAACAGCATATGCAGGAATTGCAGTACAACCACTACCGTCAATACGATGCTGGCAAGCCAAATGATAAAGCCAAACAACACCATATAAATTAGTCGTATCCACGTGCTGCGCGCGGTGAGATTCTGTTCCAGTTCGGTTTTTTCGTGATCGGCCATTTTCCTGTCCTCGGAGATACGGATACGGGGTCGGTTCCATGTTCCTGCTGAGATACAATGCCTGTCCCTGAACCAAATGGTACAAGAGATTTGCCCACGCGTATGCAACTAATAGACATCGGAGCCAATTTAACTCACAAAAGTTTTGACCGGGATCGCGACCAGGTCATCAGCAGAGCGCTAGCGGCCGGTGTCGATCGGATGATCGTTACCGGCAGCTCGGTGCTTTGCAGTCGGCAGGCTGGAGAAATCGCACAACAATACCCTGGCGTCCTGTACTCGACCGTCGGTATTCATCCTCATTACGCCGCTGAATCGCAGCATACTGATCGCGCCGAGCTGGCCCGTCTGTTGCAACTGAAAGATGTAGTAGCCGCTGGCGAATGTGGTCTGGACTATTTCCGTAACTTCTCGCCAAAAGAAGACCAGCGACGCGTATTTGCCATGCAACTGGAACTCGCGGCAGAGTACGAAAAGCCGGTCTTTTTGCACCAGCGCGATGCCCATGATGATTTTGTCGCCATCCTGAAAGACTACCTGCCCGGTATCCCCCGGGCTGTATCGCATTGTTTTACCGGCGATGGGAACGAGCTGGGCGCCTGCCTGGAACTTGATCTGCATATCGGCATTACCGGCTGGATATGCGATGAGCGCCGCGGGCACCATCTCAGGGAGATCGTCGCAGATATTCCGCTAAACCGGCTGATGGTAGAAACCGATGCACCCTACCTCCTCCCCAGGGACCTCGATCCGAAACCGGATAGCCGCAGAAACGAACCCATGCACCTGCCGCATATCGTAGAAAGTATCGCCAAGGCACGAGGAATTGAGCCACTGGAGCTGGCATCGGCCACAGTCGCCACCAGCGAGCAATTCTTCGCATTGCCTTGAACGCCAATATGGTACGCATTAAGGCGTCGCTGGGTTAAAGTAACACTATCATTGACTAAGGAAGTGCATGAATAAGTCAGAGCTTCCCAAAGGACAGACATTCCATGGATACAAAAAAAATCAGCCAGTTCGTCAACGGCAGGTGGGACGATTCAATCATTCCTGAACTTTGTGAATATATAAAAATCCCGAATAAGTCACCGGCGTTTGATGCCGACTGGGAAAAACACGGCTATATGGAAGATGCCGTCACCTTGATGGAAAAATGGGTGCGCGATCAGCCGATCAAGGGGATGGAAGTTGAAGTCGTCAGGCTCGAGGGACGTACGCCGCTGATTTTTTGCGATATTCCGGGAGATTCAGACGATGTGGTCTTGTTGTATGGCCATCTGGACAAGCAACCCGAGACCACCGGCTGGAAAGACGGTCTGGAACCGTGGAAGCCGGTGATCCGTGATGGCAAGTTATACGGTCGCGGCGGGGCCGACGATGGTTACGCTGTGTTCGGATCGTTGACGGCAATTCGTGCCCTGCAGGAGCAGGGAATCCCGCATGCGCACTGCAAGGTCATCATCGAAGGCTGCGAAGAAAGCGGAAGTTTCGATCTGCCCTACTATATCGACCTGTTAAGACCGAAACTGGGCCACCCCAGCCTGGTGGTCTGCCTTGACGCTGAATGCGGCAA
>JAPUHG010000301.1 GCA_027297845.1 Gammaproteobacteria bacterium
CAGCGCAGTCGATCTGGTCGATGAGGCCGAGCGCAAGGTATTCGAGATAGCCGAGCGGGGCCAGCGCGGCGGCACCGGGTTTGTTGGGCTGAGGAAAATCCTGCCCGATGTCATCGACCGCCTGGACGAACTGAGCCACACAGAGGGCGACATCACCGGCGTTGCGACCGGTTTCCAGAAACTGGATTCCCTGACAGCAGGGCTGCACGGCGGCGAACTAATCATCATCGCCGGCCGGCCATCGATGGGCAAGACCACACTGGCCATGAATATCGCCGAGAATGCCGCCATCGCAGGCAAAATTCCGACCGCAATATTCAGCATGGAAATGTCATCGGAACAGCTGGCGTTCCGGATGATCGGTTCGATAGGGCGGGTCAATCAAAACAATTTACGGACCGGGAGAGTCTCGGACGAAGACGGGACTCGTATCAATTCCGCAGTCGCCATCATGTCAGAGGCGCCGATTTTGATCGATGACACGCCGGCACTCAGCCCGATAGAAATCCGTGCCCGCGCGCGCCGCCTGAAGCGGGAGCATGGCCTGGGTCTGATCGTGCTGGATTATCTGCAGTTGATGGGGATTTCCGGCACCAGGGAAAACCGGGCGACCGAGATTTCGGAAATCTCACGCTCACTCAAGGCGCTGGCCAAAGAGCTGAATGTACCAATCGTCGCTTTGTCGCAGCTCAACAGAAGTGTCGAGCAACGCACGGACAAAAGACCGGTCATGTCGGATCTGCGAGAGTCGGGCGCCATCGAGCAGGATGCCGACGTGATCGCATTCATTTATCGCGAGGAAGTGTATGACGCCGATACGCCTCGAAAAGGCCAGGCCGATATTATTATTGCCAAACAGCGAAACGGTCCCATCGGCGAGTTTCAGCTCACTTTCCTGGGCGAGTACACGAGGTTCGAAAACTTTATCGCCGAGGATTATGGACTCGGCGACTATAGGTGAGCGCGGTCACGGCGCGGATTGACACCGACGCCCTTCGCCACAATCTCGGGCAAATCAGGAAACGAGCTCCAGCCAGCAAAATCATGGCCGTGATCAAGGCCAATGCTTATGGTCACGGTATCGTGCCGATCGCGCAGGCGCTGACTGAGGCAAATAGCCTGGCGGTCGCACGCATCGAGGAAGCGGTTCAACTGCGAGATGCCGGCATCAGCAGTCCCATCGTGCTCCTGGAGGGTGTCCAAAGCCCGGATGAGCTGACTCTTGTCGCCCGGCATCGTCTGGAAATGGTCGTTCACTGCCAGGAGCAGATCACCATGCTGGAGCAGCAGGGTGGCGCCATCGCTGATCTGTGGCTGAAACTGGATGCCGGCATGAACCGCCTGGGTTTTGTGCCCGGGGAATTCCTCGAGGCCCACCGGCGGCTCGTGAAACTGTCTCCGGCTGGCCGGAGCCCGGGCCTGATGAGTCATTTTTCATCAGCGGACCATGCGCAGTCGGAAACCAGTGGGATTCAGCTAAAAATATTCCTGGAAACGACCGCAGGCCTGCCGGGGGAACGAAGCCTCGCCAATTCTGCCGGTATCCTGGATATCCCTGCAAGCCACCTGGACTGGGTGCGGCCGGGGTTGTCGCTTTACGGAGTTTCGCCGCTGGCAGGAAAATCTGCGCAAGACCTGAACCTGAGACCGGCGATGCGTTTCTCAACCTGGCTGGTTGCGACCAGAAACCTCGCCACGGGCGATACGGCCGGCTATGGCTGCCGCTGGCGGGCGGACAGGCCGACCAGGCTGGGCATTGCAGCCTGCGGGTATGGAGACGGTTACCCATGGGCTTTGCCGGATGGCGCACCGTTGAGAGTCGAAGGAGCACCGGCTTGCCTGGCGGGCGCCGTGTCGATGGATATGATCGCGATTGATCTTGGCGCCGACAGCGAAGCGCAGGTCGGGGACGAAGTTTTGCTTTGGGGGGAAGCTGGCTTGCCGGTGGAAGATATTGCGGCCGCCGCTGGGACCATTTCGTACGAACTGCTTTGCCGTGTTTCGCAGCGAGTCGAGCGGGAAATTGTTTGATGACGGAAGCTCATTAATAGATAAGGGCTTCCTGCTTGCGTTGCTTACTCGATAAAGAATCCCATTTTTACACCAGCCAGCTCAACCACATCATTGTCTTTCAACTGGCGAGCCTTGGGTCCAATGGACTCTTCGTTCACTTTCGGGTAGCCCTTGGTTCCCGGATCCACATTGACGATATAGTAGCCTTCCGCTCTGCGCGTGATCGCCGCCACCTGGATGCCAGGTCTGCCCAGCGTCGTCAACGCTTTGGTCAATTCCATCTCACGCCCGGCGAATTGCCCACTCAGAACCTGGATTTTCGCTTTTGGCAAGGCGGTGGTCGGAGCCGCTTCCGGCGCCTGAGTAGCGATGTGATCTGCCCCCGGTATCGGTACCGGCTCGATGGTTGCTGGCGCAGCTCCGGCAGCTTCGTCCACCGCTTCTTTCACGTTACGAATGACATCCTCACTTTGTGAGCTCGGATGGATAACCATGGTTTTCTCGAATTCATCCTGATCCGCTTCGGCGACGTCATCATCGCCAAACTTGAGCTGGTGGTGTCCAACGGTAATCACATCGCCATTTTGTAACGCGTGTTTTTTGACGAGCTTGCCGTTGACATAGGTTCCGTTGGTGCTGTTCAGGTCTTCCAGGAACGAATCATTGAGGATATTGATAATCAGCGAGTGATGGCCGCTGACCGCGGCGTTGTCTATGCGCACGTCATTATCCGGAAGACGGCCAATGGTGTACCGCTCTTTGCTCATGTTGTACTCGGCCAGAACTTGTCCGTCGAGACTGAGAATCAAACGTGCCATGGTTGCCCCTCGATTCCTTCCCAAAAAAAGGCTGGTCAGGATAACCAGGCCTTAATTCGGTCCATTAACCCCGTCTTTGCGGGGAACCAATCCATTGTATGGGCAACAATCACAGATATGTTATCCCGCCCGCCGTTGTCATTGCTGAGCTGAACCAATTGTTTACCCACTGTGTCAAGATTAGCACTAAACGTGCTGATAGTTAAATGAATATCTTCGTCTTCCACCATGTCAGATAGGCCGTCAGAACAGAGCACGTAGTAGTCTCCGGGCATGACTTTGGCCTCCTGCACTTCCACCTCGATTCGCGCTTCCACACCCAGTGCGCGGGTAACGTAATTACGGTTGGTCGACCGCTGGGCCTCTTCCTCTGAATAAAAACCACGATCAACCAGTTCCTGGAGGAGGGAGTGGTCCATCGTAATTTGCTCAAATCGCTCGTTTCTAAGCCGATAAAGCCTCGAGTCACCGACATGAGC
>JAPUHG010000302.1 GCA_027297845.1 Gammaproteobacteria bacterium
CGGTTTGATCGCTTTGCCATCGCGGTATATGGCTGCTACCCGGGCATCCACGTTGGGTATATGTTCGCGCAAAGCGGATAACTGCTGGCCCACCAGCAGACCGTCTTTGCCGGCGCGCGCGCCGACCAGGAGGATTTTACCATTGGCGAATTCCAGGACCTGCAGAGCGCCCGGATAATGAATCAGTTTCTCGATGTAATCGGTGACCAGTTCTTCCGGGCTGATACGCACATCAATCGGCAGCGCATCATCGCCAAACAACTTCTCACGGCTCAGGTACTCTGCATCACGGATTCTTGCGATCTTCGTCGGCGTTTGAAAAAGGGTGCTGGCAACCTGGCAGGCCACCATGTTGGTCTCATCGCTGTCGGTAAGCGCGATGATCATGTCGGCATCCTTGATGCCGGCGCGTTCCAGTACATCGGGGTGAGACCCGTGACCGATCACCGTGCGAATATCGAGGCGGTCGCGCAGATCGCGCAGAATATCCTCACGGAGGTCCACGACCGTGACATCGTTCGCCTCCTCCTTGGCCAAATGGTAGGCCGCTGTGCGTCCTACCTGTCCCGCGCCGAGAATAATGATTTTCATGTCAGCGCCTTTTAGTGTTTTTCGCGCTTAGCTGCGCCGCATTCTACATCAGTTCAAGGCCGGCATAAGCAAGAACCAGCCATTTTGTCCCGGTAGATTCAAAGTTTACCTGCACCCGTGCATGGGCACCTTGTCCTTCACAGGCCATGACCACACCGCTGCCGAAGCGACTATGCCGCACCTGTTGCCCGAGCCGCATTCCACCGGATTCCTTTGCTGCGGTAAAGCGCGCTCCGTGCACCGGTCGTCGGACTGAAAAACCGCTGCGCACCTCCTCGGTATACTCGCGCGGGATCTCGCTGAGAAACCGCGATGGCTGGCCATAGTTGTCCATGCCGTGCAAGCGCCGCTGACTCGCATAAGTCAGGTATAGCTGCTGCATCGCACGAGTCATTCCCACATAGCAAAGCCGCCGCTCCTCTTCCAGACCGCCGGCATCGCCCAACGATCGCTGATGCGGGAACAGACCATCTTCCAGACCACACAGGAAAACCACCGGAAATTCCAGGCCCTTGGCGCTGTGCAGGGTCATCAGTTGCACGCAATCTTCCCAGGCGTCACCCTGGTTTTCTCCGGACTCCAGCGCTGCGTGCGCGAGAAAAGCATCCATCGGCGCCATGTCTGTTTCCTCATCCGCTTGGTACCCTCGGGCCGCCGAAACTAGCTCCTCGAGGTTTTCTATGCGTGCCTCACCCCGTTCACCTCTCTCCTTGCGATAGTGATCGATCAGACCGCTGCTCTGCACGACACAGTCCACCTGCTCGTACAGTTCCAGATCACGACTTTCGCCAGCCTGCTGTTCAATCAGCGCAAGAAATTTCTGTATCGCCGATGTCGCCCTGCTGCTCAGCTGACCGCCAGCCTGGGTCAGCGCCGATTGCCACAGCGACATGGCATTGGCACGAGCATATTGTCTGATCGTCTCCATGCTTTTTGCGCCGATACCCCGTGGCGGCAGATTGACGATACGTTCAAAGGAGCCATCGGCATCCCGATTCGCGATTAACCGCAAGTACGCCAGCGTGTCCTTGATCTCCTGGCGCTCGAAGAAGCGCAGACCACCATAAACCCGATACGGAATTCCGGCGTTCATAAAAGCTTCTTCAAAAATTCGCGACTGGGCATTTGAGCGGTAAAGTATCGCCAGCTCCGCGCGCGGGTTGCCCTTGTCCATCCAGTCCTTAACCCGGCTGAGCACAAAATCGGCTTCGTCGCGCTCGTTAAAACCTTCATAAATCCTGATCAGCTCACCATCGGAGCCCTCGGTCCACAGGTTTTTTCCCATCCGACCGCTGTTGTTGCCAATCAACTCATTGGCGGCTTTCAGGATGGTGCCGGTTGAGCGGTAATTCTGCTCCAGTCGAACCAGTTGAGCCTTTGGGTAATGTTTCTGGAACTGAAGCACGTTCTCGACCTTTGCGCCGCGCCAGCCATAAATCGACTGATCGTCGTCGCCGACCGCGAACGGTATGCCGGTCTCGCCTGAGAGCAGCCTGACCCAGGCGTACTGGATGGCATTGGTGTCCTGAAACTCGTCTACCAGGACATGTGAAAAACGGCGCCGGTAGTGCGTCAGCAGATCGTCATTCTTTAGCCAGAGCTCGTGAGCCCGCAGCAGGAGTTCAGCGAAATCGACGACCCCGCTTCGGTCGCAAATTTCCTGATAGGCGGCGTAATGTTTGATCATCTGGCGGCGGTTATTGTCGCCGCGGTCATCCATATTGGCGGGGCGGATCCCCTCGTCCTTTTGCGCGTTGATAAACCACTGCAATTCCCGCGGTATCCATCGTGTTTCATCGATACCCAGGTTCTTGAACATGCGGCGAATCAAGCCCAGCTGATCATCGGAATCCAGTATCTGGAAAGTCTGCGGCAGTCCGGCTTCTTGCCAGTGTAGCCGGAGAATTCGATGGGCCAGGCCATGAAAGGTACCGACCCACATGGCGGTCGCCGGTCTGCCAAGCAACGCCTCGATCCGGCCGCGCATTTCACTGGCCGCTTTATTGGTAAAGGTGACTGCCAGGATACTGCGTGGCGCGACCTTTTCGACTTCGACCAGCCAGGCGATCCGGTGAACCAGCACTCTCGTTTTGCCGCTGCCGGCGCCTGCCAGCACCAGCATCCCCTGTTGCCCGGCGGTAACCGCTTCGCGCTGCGCTTCGTTGAGGGGATCAAGTATTGGGGAAACATCCATCGCCGCGAATTGTAGCAACTCGATGGCTAGAGTCGAACCCGCATTTCACTACTGCCCCGCTGACCTGCGGGTTCAAAGATAATGATCGATCAGGAGAAAAGCGAACAGGGCCATCAGGTAATTGATCGAGTAAGCGAAAGTCTGCATGGGGAGTTCCGGCTTTTCCTGGGTCATCATCGCAATGGCGAAGTACAGGAATCCACCGCCAAGCATGATTGCGCCGAACAAATAAAACACCCCGGACATACCGGTGAAATACGGCAACAAGGAAACGATAAACAACAAAATCGTATATAGCAGAATCTGCAGCCGCGTGAATTTCACGCCGTATATCACCGGCATCATCGGGATATTCACCTTGGCATAGTCGTCCTTGCGCGCTATGGCGAGCGCCCAGAAATGAGGTGGCGTCCAGGTGAAAATGATCAGGAACAACAACAATGCATTCGGCTCGATCGTATTGGTTACCGCCATCCATCCCAGTACTGGCGGGGCCGCCCCGGCCGCGCCGCCGATGACGATGTTTTGTGGCGTGGCACGTTTCAGATAGAGGGTATAGATAACCGCGTAACCGATCAGCGAAGCGAAGGTCAGCAGTGCGGTCAGCGGATTTACCGCGAACACCAGAATCAGCATCGAGATCGCGCCCAGCGACGCGGCAAAAATGCCTGCCTGTTTTTCACTCAGCTTCCCGCTCGGCAGGGGACGGTGGCGCGTGCGTTTCATTTCAGCATCGATACGGGCATCGAGTATATGGTTGATTGCCGCGGCCGAAGCTGCCGCCAGGCCGATTCCCAGGGTCCCGAAAATGACTGCTGGCCAAGGGGGCAAACCGGGCACTGCCAGGAACATGCCGACGATCGCGGTGAAAACGATCAGCCCGACGACCTTCGGTTTGGTGAGTTCAAAATACTCGGCGACGTGGCTCACAGTTTTACTCGCAGTAACCGGTTAACGGTCAGTAAACAAAGCAGCAACAGGGCGGCCATGGCGTTGTGAAAGCTTGCCAGCAGTAACGGCAGGCCGAGACTGACGATAGCAATGCCGACGCCAACCTGGATCGCGGTCAGGACCATCAGCGCGATACCAGCCTGCGCGACGGCCTTGATTTCGCTGCGCCTTAGCAACAGGAAACCCAGCAACAAATTAATAGCGACGACGACTAACGCACCGATGCGGTGACTGATGTGGATGGCGGTGCGGGCCGGGTGTTCGAGCACACCCCCGGCATAGTCACTGCTCAGATCGGTATCCAGCGGGTGCTGCAAATCAAATCCTTTACCGAAATCCATCTGCGGCCACCAGGCGCCCTGGCAAGTCGGGAAATCGGGACAGGCCAGTGCGGCGTAGTTGCTGCTGGTCCAGCCGCCCAAAGCAAGCTGGGCAAACAAAACGATCAGCGCCAGGACGGATGTTTTCGCCAGCAAGGACTCGTCGATTCCGGTCTTCTCGCGCCCCGGAGTCATGGCGAGCCACCACAGCAGCGACAAAGTCGCCATGCCACCCAGCAGGTGCGCCATGACAATGACCGGTTTGAGCAGCAAGGTGACCGTCCACATGCCCAGGGCGGCCTGGAAAACAATCAGCGGGACCAGCAATACCGGTAGCAGCACCGGTTGTCTTTTTTCCTTGCGATTGCGCAACGCCAAAAACGCTAGCGCCACCACCAACAGGCCCAGGGTTCCGGCGAAGTAGCGATGGGTCATCTCCGTCCAGGCCTTGCCCTGTTCGACCGGCCGGCCCGGATAGGCCTGCTCCGCAGTCGAGATATCAGTGACCGTGCC
Organism: Gammaproteobacteria bacterium; assembly: GCA_027297845.1. Classification (GTDB taxonomy): domain Bacteria; phylum Pseudomonadota; class Gammaproteobacteria; order Steroidobacterales; family MnTg04; genus MnTg04. The sequence goes on from JAPUHG010000302.1 coordinate 4,570, forward strand.
GGGTACGCCTATCTGGCCGTAACATCCTGGCCAGTCCGGACAACCCAGACCGGCATCGGAAAGGCGCGTATAGGCGCCCAGTACGACGACGACCAGCGCCAGAAACGATGCCAGCAAGGCCAGCTTTTTAAAGCGGGTCAGCTCGGCGCTGGGTCCGCGTGGCCGATAGTATTTTTTTCTTGGCGGGCGTCTCACGATGTTTGTTTTTCTCCTGGCCTGCGGCCTAACCAATACGCGACAGACGCAGCAGGCGCTTCAAATCCTTTAGCAGATCTTTCGCGTCAAATCCTGACTCGTAAGCCATCACCAGGTTTCCCAGCGGATCCACGATGTACACACGATCCAGTCGCAGAATGTCCTGGTCGCTTTTGTCATTTAAGTCGCGGCCGAAGGCCTGGATAAAATCGCTGCCGGCGCTCGCTGCTGTCGCGGTTACCAGGCCCGGATGATACTCGCTAAGGTAGGCGGGGTCAGGCAGCGGCTCCCCGGCGATCAAGAGACGGCGGACGCGCCGGTCTTTTTCGGCAAGCAATACCCTTACCTGGCGCGTGTCATACAGGCTCTTCTGACACTCGATTTCACAAGGGCCGTGGCTGAGGTAGACGAGTATCCAGAGGCCATCCAGCGAATCCTGAGCCAGGCTGGTTCCAGCGAAGTCCCGCAACTCGACGACCGGCAGTTTTGCCACCGGATCGAATAGCGTACCGTGAGCCACCCCGGCGACCGGCCGCCAGCTGGTACCCGAGTAAAAAAATGAGGCAATCGCCAGCGGTCCGAGGAAAAGCACGGCAACCAGTATCAGCAGGGTCTTGCGTCTGGGCTGAGCGCGGCCACGTGGGGATGCTTCAGTCATTCTTGTTGTCTCCGTGTCCAGTAATTCCAGGACAGCGCCGTGAAAAGAATCAATATGACCGCCGCCATGGCGAACCATTGAACGGCATAACCACGATGCTGATCGGCGCTCATTACCGTTGGTATCCACTCGCGAACGTATCCATCCGGCTCATTTTCCTCCAGCATCAGCAGATATCCGAACAAGGGGTAATCGAGAACCTCCTCCAATTCGATTGCTGTAGGGTACTGGACCAGTCGCGGCCAGCCTCGGGTTTCCTCACTGACGCCGGGACCCATGCGAAAACCGGCTCTTGGCAGCCGGTTGATGCGCCCGGTCAACTGCCGCGAGCCGGTATCGACTGCCACCGATGGCAGATTCTGCCGCGTTCCCTCAAGCGGAACCCAGCCGCGGTTGATCAGCAGAGCCCGCTGCTGATCGGGCAGGATCAGCGGAGTCAGTACCTGGAATCCGACCTGTCCTGCATGGACCATGTTATCAAGCAGGAATTGATGAGAGCTGTCGTAATGGCCGTACACCCGGCGATACTCGTAGAGGTTTTGCTCTGCATTTTCACTGCTGACCGTGCCATGTTCGGCCGTCGTCGGGTCTTGCTGCTCGAAACGGGCAACCAGTGTTTCTTTCTCTTGCGCGCGCTCGAGCTGCCATCGCCCCAGGCTAACAAAGAGCGCAAAAAATATGAGCGCAGCAACTGACGGGATCAGCCAGATGATTTTGCCCGCCACCGGCCTGCTGGCGCGCGGGTCAGGACTGTTATTGGTGGTCACGGTATACTGTAGCCCCACTCAGCCTGACGTGGAGTCCCCCGGAAACCATCATGCGCTTGTTAGCTTTGATCATTCTGTTGGTGATAATCATCAGTCTCGGTTCCGCGTTACGCTACCTGGTCAGTGATGAAGGCAAAACCGACCGTGTTCTCAAGGCGCTTACCTGGCGTATCGGCATGTCGGTCGGACTTTTTGTTCTGCTCATGCTTGCCTGGTATTTTGGCCTGATCGAGCCTCATGGCATTCTGCCTGACTAGGACCGGAAACAAAAAGGGCGCCGTGTAAACACGACGCCCCGGTTCGTTGTCCGCCTCTTATAGCCAGTAGACGAAAAAGTACAGGCACAACCAGACGACATCGACGAAATGCCAGTACCACGAGGCTGCCTCGAAGGCGAAATGTTTCTTCGGCGTGAAATGGCCGCGCAGCACCCTGAACCAGATCACGGTCAGGAAAATTGCACCGACTGTGACGTGCAAGCCGTGGAAGCCGGTCAGTACAAAAAACGTCGAGCCATAAATTCCAGTGCTGAGTTTCAGGTTAAGTTCGCTATAAGCATGCATGTATTCAGAGGCTTGCAGCGAGATAAATGTGAATCCCAGGATAACCGTGGCCAGCACACCGAGATTCAATACCAGCCGATTACCCTTCCTCAATGCGTGATGGGCGATGGTTATGGTCACACTGCTGGTCAGCAGTATCGCGGTGTTGAGCGCCGGCAGGCCGGTTGCGGCCATGGTTTCGAATTCGCCACCGGCATGCGCCGGTCCGTTGCTCGGCCACATCGCCTCGAAGCCCGGCCAGAGCAACAGGTTGGTCATGAACTTGGTTCCTTCGCCACCCAGCCAGGGGATAGCGAGCTGCCTGGCATAGAACAGCGCACCGAAGAATGCAGCGAAGAACATGACTTCGGAAAAGATGAACCACATCATCCCCATGCGGAAGGACTTGTCCACTTGCGCGTTGTAATAACCGGACATGCTCTCTGTTATCACGTTGCCAAACCAGCCGGCCATCATGACAACCAATATTGCGAGGCCAATCAGCGACACCGTACCGGCGATTTCAGCGCCGTTCAGGTAGCTGGCAAAGCCACCAAGCATTAAAAACAGCGCGACACTGCCAACGATCGGCCAATGGCTGCCATGCGGGACGTAATACTTATCGTGTGTGTGACCCATAAACGGTATTCCCCGATTTAAATCTCTGACGAACTATTATCGACGGTACGCGCCAGATTATTCGTGGCAAAAAATGTATATGACAATGTGATCCGGTCTATGTGTTGCGGAAGTTCCGGATCCAGAATAAAGATGACGGTCAAGTCGCGGCCTTCGTTGGCGGAAAAACTCTGCTGGTCGAAACAGAAACATTCCGTTTTCCTGAAATATTTCGCTGCCTGACCGGGGGCAACGCTTGGAACCGCCTGGCCAACCAATGGCTGAGCCGTCAGATTGCGGGCAAAGAATGTTGTGTTGTAGAGCTTGCCGGGGTGCACTCGCATTTCGCTAACCTTTGCCCGAAATTCCCACGGAGCGCCCTCGTTGACGGTGGTAACAAATTCAATCACGATTTCCCGGTTCAAATCCGGGGCCTCGACCACTTCGGCGGCGCGTGCCCCGGTTTTTCCATTGATGCCGAGGAGCTGGCAAAAAACGTCATACAATGGAACCAGTGCGAAACCAAAGCCAAACATGGCCACGACCAGCACAAACAACTGCGTGGTCAGGCTGAAATGCGCGCGGTTTTCTTGCTTAATCATCCTGACGTTCTAAGCCCGGTCAAAACAATATATAAAACATAAAATCCTACCGCGACCAAACCCAGTAATATCGCTAACGTGCGCACCTTTTTTTTCGAAACAGACATGTCGCGGCAGGCTCATTTCACGATAGGTGCGGTATCAAAAGTATGGTGCGGCGCCGGTGAGGGCACGGTCCATTCCAACCCCTTGGGGTTTTCCCAGACTTCACTACTCGCCTTTTCACCACCCTTGACGGTCTGGTACACGATCTAAACGAACAGCAGTTGCGACAGCCCGAAACCGAAGGCGCCTAGCGAAGACATCATGTTGAAATCTGCAAACTGGGTCGAGTAATCCGGGATTCGTCTCGGCATCCCAGCAAGCCCCAGGAAATGCTGCGGGAAGAACGTGATGTTGACGAAGATCGCCGACAACCAGAAATGCGTCCTGGCTAGCTTTTCGTCAACGATATGACCGGTCCACTTGGGCAGCCAGTAGTAAACTCCCGCCAT